>CAINWE010000412.1 GCA_903854365.1 Oligoflexia bacterium | reverse complement strand
GTACCTCAATTCTGGGATAATCGGCCTCAGTGATGTCATCGTGCTCTTGAAGCACGTAATCCGTTTTCTGCAAAAGCTTCTTGTCGATCTGAGTGTTATGTCTTTTCAAAAAATCAATTCGCCGGCGATCAAAAAAATAAACCTGCCGAGAAGGAATGAGGAGATATCCGGCCCGAAACAAAGCGTCTTTTAAACCTGCATTCGCTTGGTCCGTCAGCGAACGAAAAATAATGTAATGATCTGGATACTGTTTCGAAATCTGCTGGGTGACTTTGGGAATTTCCTCTAAAGGAATGGGATCGTAAAGATTCGTGGACAGCATCCAATTATTCACATGAGCCACTCGGTTAATTTCACAAAACTTGAGAAAATAGCCCAGGATATGAATGAGCCCCCTCAACGGCAAGATCAAGCCAAACGACTTGAGCTTCTGCAACTCCTCTCTGGCGTAGGACACAAATGCCGTATAGGGAGAGCAGACGTACGAATTCTCATATTCGGCATCATTGATCGTCAATGGCACAGTCGCGGAGCCAATCGACAGGAAAGAAAGCTGGGTCTTTAAATTTCTAATGTAAATTCTAGAATCCTGAGTCCGAAAAGGCTCGACTGACTGAAGTGACCACTGCATCTCCCCTACTCTCCGTTCCACTCAAGATCCGCGGTGGCCGCTGCTTTCACATCCATCCGCCACGTCATACTGCGCCAAAAGAGCTCCCCTAGTCCCACGAACTGCAAAAAAAATGGCATCATATCCCTCCACGCAAAACACACGTCCCGAGCTTTGAGAAAATCCTTCAGAAGTTGATAACCTTTTCCTTGTCTCACTTCTTTCCAGGCAGCAAAGAAAACCACTCCGGGCAATACCATTTTAGACTGCACGAAATCAGCTTGAACCTGTCCTGGCTGAAAACCCTCCTCAGCAGGCATAAAAGCTCGATCTAGGCCACTCCCGAGAGGGAAAAGATGCGCTCCACTCGTACCCCTCGGATTACACTCGAGGACAAAAACCTCGCCATCGTCTTGCTCGATGAAATCAAATCCAAATTGGCCATGGAAATTTAACTTTTTCACCCACTCCCTAACGAAATTTTCAATCACAGGATGATCACTCGGCTCAAAATAGACACCCGCACCCAAGCCGACCCGATATTTTGGATGATAACAAGAATGCGCTAAAAGCTTGCCATTTTGTGCAACACCGTAGGAACAGTATTCCTTGCCGTGAATGCGCTCTTGCATCACCCAGGGGTTCTGAGAAGTAATCTCTAATTTTGCGACGGCACTTTTTTCTGGCGAAATCAAAGTAAACGACGCAAAACGCGAGAACTCGGGCTTGAAGACTAAGGCCTCTAATGGAATCGGAAGCGAGTCTAAGGAAATCCTCGATGTCAGATGAAACGTTCGTGGCACAGAGAGCCCACAGCCTTGCGTGATCTGGGCAAACTCCCATTTACTGTGAATCGATTTGAGCTTCGCGGGGCCGTCGCAAAAAACCTCACAATATTGAGCAAGTCTCTCACGCGATTGAGCAATAAAAAATACTTCCTCACAAGTCGGAACTAATAAATCGATTTGATATTTTTGAATCAAATCACAAAGCTTATCAATAAACCCAAGGGTCTCATAACGAGGAGAGGGGACGATGAACGCCTTCTCGACGTCGCGAGAAGCTCGGGTCGTTGGCAAGATCAAACTATCTGCCACATAGACAATCGCCCCACCCCTACGAAAATGCCGAACGAGCTCCAAGCAAACCGGAGCTCTCGCGCCTGTGATTAAAATCCGTTTTGACCTTTGAGCAAAATCGCCGTTTGTAGGTGTATTAAGCATTAAAATACCTGGATGCAGCCTGAGAACAATGCGATGGCAGGATGGTAAGTTTTGGGTAGACCCGATGCAACTGATGAAGGCGACTCAAAGTGTCGCGATACTCCTTCCAGTTCGATAGGACCAGACGCGTGATTGAACTCGGAAGACAATACTGCTCATAGGCACGACTCGACCAACAGGCATCTCCAATTAGAAAAATCTCACGTCCAGAACGATCCTCAAAGAGTAAGCCCATTTGCCCTCTCGCGTGCCCAGGAAGCTCAACGGCAAGCACACTTTGATCTCCCAAAACATCAAATCCGTGTCCAAACGTAGCCAGATGAGGGGGCAACAACACTTTTCTGGAACTCTCTACCCAGCGCGCACGCTCAGGAAAACCCTCCGGCAGAAGACCGGGAAGCACTCCCTGAAGCAAATTCCTCAAAGGACTACGACCCGCAATATCCTCAAAGGCACTCTTAAAACAGATCAGCTCGGCGTTCGGAAAACTTTTGAGACCCGAGACGTGATCTGCATGAAAATGCGAAATGAAAATCATCCTGACGTCTCGAGGACTCGTCCCCTGCGCCAAGAGTTGAGCTTGCGCAGTCTGATCTGGAGAACACTCATGCGGGGTCACCCACGCATAGAGCTTCCCAGGAAAAGTAGCCGACTCCTGAGCGAAGTGCTCGCTGTAACCCGTGTCGTAAAGCATCACCCCATGCTTAGGGTGACGAATGATTCCAAAATAGGAGGGGAACGCACAGGACTTAAAACTCCCTGATGACAGCGTGATCACCTCGGGATGAAAACACCTTCCTGCCGCTCTCCAATCAAATTCAATACTCATGAAACCCCCTGAGAACCGAGCCACCAATTTGCGTAATCCTGAAGGCCCTGATTAATCGACTTTTTCGGTACGTAGTGCAAGTCTCGCCTGGCAGCGGAAATATCCAAAGTTTGACTTCGACCCAGCAGTCCCACCGAATATCGCGTTAGAATGGGTTCGCGTCCAAAAGAAAAACGCTCTAAAATTCGTGCAACGTAGTCAGCAAAACCATAAGGGATCCTAATCATTTTGGGATTGATCCCGAGATAGCGAGCCAATTGCCTGACCATCTCACTGATCTTAACAGGCTCTCCGTTAGTAATATTAAACTTTTTGCCGTCCACTTGAGAACCGGCGTTCATCGCTAAAATGAGAGCATCCACAACGTTCTCTACACAAGTCAGATCAACCCAACAGTCATCCTCTGAAAACACCGGAAACCATCCCCTTTTCAAAACCCGTAAAACTCGAGGCATGATGGTTTGGTCATACGGCCCGATCAGCGCTCTCGGTCTCATCGTCACTACAGAAAGTCCCCTCTCGTGTGCCTGATCCACCAATTTTTCAGCTTGATACTTAGTCAGAGCATAATGATTGGCAAACTTTTTCGGCATGTCGGCAGTCTCAGAGATCTGAAGCTGGCTCATGCCGTTGAAGTAAATACTTGGACTAGAAACATGGATCAATCGCTTGACGTGAGCGATTTCACAAGCAT
>CAINWE010000411.1 GCA_903854365.1 Oligoflexia bacterium | reverse complement strand
CTGTTAACACAAGATTTACAAAAAAGACTTGATCCTTTTTTAATGCTTGATGCATTTGGTAGTGATGAGGCAACTGATTACGTAGGTGGATTTCCGGATCACCCACACCGCGGGTTTGAAACAGTGACCTATATGTTGGAGGGGAAAATGCGGCATCAAGATAGTGCTGGCAATACGGGTTTGCTTGAGGACGGTGGGGTTCAGTGGATGACCGCAGGAAAGGGAGTCATACACAGTGAAATGCCAGAGCAAAAAGAGGGAAGAATGAGTGGTTTTCAGTTGTGGTTGAATTTGCCATCTCATCAAAAAATGTGTTCTCCTTGGTATAAAGATATACAACGCAATGAAATACCAGAAAAAACTCTTCCAAACGGAATAACGATCAGAGTCATCGCCGGAGAATCGCTAAATACTCTTGGTGCAGTGCAAAGGGAAGTCACACAGCCGTTGTTTTTAGATATTCATTTCCCAGAAGACAAATCATCGTCTTTTGAACAGTTTATTGCATCTGAACACAATGCATTTCTATATGTTTATCATGGTGAAGTGTCTGTAGATGGACAGTCTAAAATTCAAGCGGTAAGAAGTAAAGAAATGGCTATATTAAGCAACAAGGCAGAATTTGTCGCCATTACTGCAAACGCTAAAACAAAACTTATTTTGATAAGCGGCGCTCCGTTAAAAGAAAATATTGTTCAATATGGTCCATTTGTGATGAACACAAAAGAAGAAATTATCAAAGCGGTTGAAGACTTTAGAAATGGAGAGTTCGCTTAAATGTTCTCTCTAATTAAAAAACTTAGACATCTAAATTAGCCGCTCTAAGAGCATTCTTCTCAATAAATATTCGCCTGGGTTCAACCTCATCCCCCATAAGCATTGTGAATACACGATCTGCCTCAATTGCATCATCAATTTGAACGCGAAGCAGACGTCTAACCTGCGGATCCATGGTTGTCTCCCAAAGTTGAGCGGGATTCATTTCACCCAATCCTTTATAACGTTGGCGAGCGGTAGCGTGTTCAGCTTGTTGAATTAACCAACGCATGGCTTGCCTAAAATCACTGACACTGTCCTCTTTTAAACGATCTCCCTCACCCCTTAGCACCTTACCGTCCTCGTGAATCAGCACTTTAAAGGTTAAGGCGGCCTCCGCTAACGCGGCGTAATCAGCTCCATGGACGAAATCTTGGGTGATAACACTGCTTTTTACATTGCCGTGGTGGTGTCTACTTATTCTAAGAATGGGCTTATCCGTCCTAACGTCGAATTCTGCAGAAACTGTTGAGCCGCTTCCTAGCTCTAAGAGTTTGGTTTGTAAAACGGTCGCGCATTCATTGGCTAATTCCAAGTTATCGAGGTTCAAAGAAACCCCATCCGCCATTGCGCGAAGTGCCTCTGCATCCATTGTGCCAAGTAGACGTGAAATTACGCCTTCTGCTATTTGATGTTTTCTAGCTAATTCCTCCAAAGTTTCACCCCTAAGTACTTGAGACTGCGCACCTCCTGTTTGAATTGCAGCATCTTTTAAAGCAACTTTAAGTAAAAATGAATCTAACGCAGGAGCATCTTTCAAATATTGCTCCTCCTTACCTACTTTGACTTTATATAAAGGAGGCTGAGCAATGTAGATATGGCCTCTCTCAACTAACTCAGGCATTTGTCTATAGAAAAAGGTTAAAAGCAATGTTCTTATGTGAGCGCCATCAACATCGGCGTCAGTCATAATAATGATTCGATGATAGCGAAGCTTATCAACGTTAAAATCATCAGTGCCAGACTTACCCGACTCGGCACTAACCTTACCTATACCGGTACCAAGGGCCGTTATCAAGGTTAATATTTCATTACTAGTTAATAGTTTTTCATAACGCGCTTTTTCAACGTTTAATATTTTTCCTCGTAGTGGAAGAATGGCTTGAAACTTTCTATCTCTTCCTTGTTTAGCTGAGCCACCAGCGGAGTCACCCTCAACAATATATATTTCACATAGTGCGGGGTCTTTTTCCTGACAATCAGCTAACTTCCCAGGCAACCCCATTCCATCAAGAACCCCTTTACGACGAGTCATCTCTCTGGCTTTGCGAGCGGCCTCTCGGGCTCTGGCGGCATCTACTATTTTTCCACAAATAATTTTTGCGTCATTAGGTTTTTCTTGCAGGTAATCCCCTAAAGCTTTTGCAACTATATCCTCTACAGGAGCTCTAACTTCACTTGATACAAGCTTGTCTTTTGTTTGACTGCTGAATTTTGGCTCAGGTACTTTTACAGATAATACGCAAGTCAATCCTTCACGCATATCGTCTCCAGTGACTTCTACTTTTGCTTTTTTTGCAAATTCATGTTCATCAATGTATTTATTGATAACACGCGTCATAGCCGCTCTGAGTCCTGTTAAGTGTGTACCGCCATCTCTTTGTGGAATATTATTTGTGAAACACAAAACACTTTCGTTATAACCATCATTCCACTGCATCGCAACTTCAACACCAATATGAGTTCCTGGAATACCTCCGTACGATTCTGCTGGCCTATCTCCCATAGAATGAAAGACATTTGGGTTAAGTATTTTCTTTCCTACATTTATGAAGTCTACAAATCCCTTGACTCCACCTGCACCTGAAAAATCATCGGTTTTACCAGTTCTTTCATCTATTAGGCGAATACGAACTCCGTTATTCAGAAAGCTTAGCTCTCTTAATCTTTTACTCAATATTTCATAATGAAAATCATGATTAGAAGTAAATATATCCGTGTCTGGTAGGAAATGAACTTCTGTTCCTTTCTTTTCAGTATCACCTAATATTTTCATAGGAGACACTTCAAATCCATTTGAAGTTTCTAGTATTCTATTTTGAACAAATCCCTTTGCAAATTCCAAACTGTAAACTTTTCCATCGCGACGAACAGTTAAACGCAACCACTTTGATAGGGCATTTACACAAGATACTCCAACTCCGTGCAACCCGCCTGAAACCTTATATGAATTTTGATTGAATTTCCCACCAGCATGTAATTCAGTTAAAGCAATTTCTGCTGCACTTCGTTTGGGCTCGTGCTTATCATCCATTTTTACACCAGTAGGAATACCTCTACCGTTGTCGACAACACTAATGGAATTATCAGAGTGAATAGTGACGACGATATCGTCACAATGTCCAGCTAAGGCTTCATCTATGGAGTTATCTACAACTTCAAAAACCAAATGGTGTAAACCTGTCCCATCTGATGTATCTCCTATATACATTCCAGGACGTTTTCTTACCGCTTCTAGACCTTCTAAAATTTGGATGGAACTCTCGCCGTACGAATCGTCCGGCAAACTGCTTAAAGAATCAATATTTTCTGTCATATAAGAATTTAAATAAAAAAATTAGAGAAATGTATAAACTTAAATTCTCATTGGCATCACTACATATTTGAAGGAATCTGTATCTGGCATCGTTATCAAGGCAGAACTATTTGAATCAGGAAGAT
>CAINWE010000410.1 GCA_903854365.1 Oligoflexia bacterium | reverse complement strand
GAGGAAGAAAAGGGAGCTTTCATCGAAAGAAAGTTTGCCGATTTTGCTCGGACCAAGATTTTATTCTGGACTATAAAGACGTCCGAATGATGCAATCTTTTGTCAGCGAGCACGGTAAAATTGTGCCACGCCGCATTTCTGGTAGCTGTGCTTTGCATCAGCGCCAATTGACAACGGCTGTTAAAAGAGCTCGAAATTTGGCTCTCGTCGGCTACGTGTCGATGGGCGTCTGAGCTGAGAAGGATTCATTCTTTGAGCGGAGAGCAACCTACCCAAAGTTTAAGTGAGCCCGTGGTCAGTCCTAGGTCGCTCGACTGGAGTGTTGTTTCTCCGTTATTTCTCAGTGCAGCTTTCTATTTGACAGGTTTGTTCGCGGTTCTCGCGCCTTTTCCTCTATTGACGCTCTATTTCAAACGCGGAAGAGTTTGGGCCCTGGTAGCTTCTGTCACAAACGGAATTTTGGTGGGGTTGCTCGGTGGTCCTGTGAGTTTTTTGATTTATCTAGTGATGGTTTTGGTTCTGTCGTGGACTTTGGGCGAGGCTTTGAATCGAAAAGCCTCGGTCGAGGTTTCGTCCGGTTTAGCCCTTTTGGGAATGTCACTCGTGGCAATCATTCTTCTCTTCGTGAGTGCGCGGATTTATCATTTAGATTTGCTGGGTCTTTTTCGTGCTCAGATTTTGGACTGGGCTGAGAAAGCTGGGCAGCCTCTCGTTTCCGATTCGAAGCTTTTCAATCCGGGTGATTTCGACGAGTGGAAACGGAGTGTTTGGATTGAGTTCCTTCCTGCTCTGGGTGTGACTTGGATTGCCATGATCTGGGCAAACGTAGTGCTTTTAATTAAGTCTAATCCAGGTGGCATTCGCGAGCGTTTTGGACTGGGTCCGAATTTTTTGAGTCAATGGAAAGCCCCCGAGATTTTGGTTTGGCCGACGATCGTTGCCGGTGCGTTTTTGATCGCGGACTTCGGGGTGGCTTCAGATGTTGCGTGGGTGGTCTTCGAGTTGCTGATGGCAATTTATGTCATTCACGGACTGAGCGTCTTGAGTGCGGTTTTGGATCTGTGGGGTGTTCAAGGGATACTTCGTGTCATTGGATATTCCTGTTCTTTGGTTTTAATGTTTCCTCTAGTTCTGAGCCTAGGGTTTTTTGACCTGTGGTTTGACTTTAGGGCTAAGTTAGGGCAATCGTAAGCGTCCCTAGTTTCAATTGAAGGAGTGTGCCATGTTGGTCATTTTGCGTGAAAATGTTGAGAATTTAGGAAATACAGGCGATTTAGTGAAAGTTACCGATGGCTATGCCAGAAACTTTCTCTTGCCTCGTAAGTTGGTCGTGATGGCGGATGAAAAAAATGTGGCTGCTATTGAGCATAATAAGCGTCTTTTAGAGAAAAAGCGTATTGCTCAGCGAGCCGATTCTGAGGCTTTGGCCAAGAAATTAGAACAGTTTTCCTGCACGATTTCTCGTAAAGTAGGAGATCAGGACCGCATCTTTGGTTCCGTGAGTGTTGGCGATATTGCGGCGGCTCTCAAGGCGGGCGGGTATAGTGTTGATAAGCGGGCAGTTTCGTTGGATGCGCCCATTAAAACTTTGGGTGTGCACACCGTGACCATTAAGCTTCAGCCTGAAGTTTCGACGAGTTTGAAGGTTTGGGTTGTTAAAGAAGAGTAAGTGATTTCTTCATTCCTCGTGCGTTAAGGCGTGGAGTGGTCTGATTTTCAAGTGAGGCGGGTTGCTCTGTTGCAGAGTGCCTGCCTCCTGTTTATGTGGGTTTAGGTTGGTCCAACCTGTCTGATTTCATCATTTCCCAGAGGAGTGCTGCGTGAGTGATCGGGCTGTTTCGATTCCCGGAGGTCGGGTACCTCCCCATCATCACGAGGCTGAACGTTCGGTCCTGGGCGCTATTCTTATCAATAATGAGTCCATTCATCGCGTTCTGGAAGTGGGTCTAGAGACCCGCGATTTTTATCGAGAGGCGCATCAAAAAATTTTCGATGCGGTCCTTTCACTTTCTGAGCGCGGAGAACCTGCGGATTTGGTGACGGTTCAGACTCTGTTGAAAGATCGTGGCGCATTGGAAATGGTCGGGGGCGTTACCACTCTGACGGGCCTTTTTGATGATACTTTTGCCGTCGGTAATGTCTCGTATTACGCACGAATTGTTCGGGATAAGGCTGTCCTACGTCGAATGATCGAAACGACAGGCCAAATCGCTTCCGAGGCCTTTGAGGGTGTCGAGGATTTGGAAGGCTTCTTAGACGAGGCTGAGCGACAGGTTTTTCAGGTATCTGATAGTAAATTTTCTAAATCCTTTTCCAGTATGCAGGAAATTCTGGTCAGCAATATGCACAGCATTGAGGAGCTGGCCGCCAAACGAGCCGATGTGATCGGTTTGGCTACGGGATTCCAGGATTTTGATCGCCTGACCGGTGGATTGAGGCCGGGGCAACTCGTGATTATCGCGGCGCGACCCGCCATGGGGAAAACCAGTCTGTTTCTTTCGATGGCTCAGAACATTGCTTTGAGCGGTAAGGGCGTAGTGGCGATTTTCTCGCTAGAAATGTCTAAAGATGAGTTGGGGTTTCGGTTTTTGTCTGGAATGACCAAAATTGAGGCAAAACGACTGAAAATCGGTCGACTTGCTGATCGTGACTGGCCTCGTCTCGCGCAGTCTGCTGATCAGCTCTCAAAGTCCAAAATCTTTATAGATGACTCCGGGGATTTGACGGTCATGGATGTGCGTTCCCGCTGCCGCAGGTTACTCTCTACGGAGAAGCGTCTCGACTTGATTGTAGTGGACTACCTGCAGCTCATGAAGGGTTCACGGGCTTCTCAAAAAGGGGACGGATCTCGTGAGCGAGAAATTTCAGAAATTAGTCGAAATCTCAAAAGTTTGGCGAAGGAGCAGAAGGTTCCTATTATTGCGCTTTCCCAGCTCAATCGAGGCGTGGAGAGTCGGCCGAACAAGCGTCCTATGTTGTCCGATCTTCGTGAGTCAGGTGCAATCGAACAAGATGCTGACATGGTCTGTTTTATCTATCGCGATGAAGTCTATAATAAAGAGACCGAAGACAAAGGTATTGCAGAGCTCATTGTGGCGAAGCACCGAGCAGGGGAAACAGATACCATTCGCTTGGCCTGGCAGGCTGAGTATACGCTTTTTGCTAATTTGGCCAATGATGCACCCGGAACGCCTTTAGTGCCGATGAGGTCTGATCAGGGAGATTATCCGGGGCATTAGCGGACGCGATGCGAGGAGCGGGCCTTAGCGTGTGAAGATTCGAGTTGGTTCACTTTAGCTCGCAGTTCGTCGAGTTCACTTTGAGGGGCAACGCCGACTCTTTGTAGGCTCGCGAGAATACGCTCATTCGTCAGTCGTTTCCGTTCTTCTGCATTTGGAATTCTGGTCCAGATTCTGAATTTTTCAAGCGTGTTTTCATCAAAAATTTCAAAAAATTTATTCGCTTGTTTTGATAGTTCAAATGATGAGCTTTGAGTGATGATCTTAAACGCTTTTCTAGCG
>CAINWE010000409.1 GCA_903854365.1 Oligoflexia bacterium | reverse complement strand
GGGTTTGATTTTTATTATTTAAAAATCCCAATTCCTTATGCTTATACGACCCAGAAAAAGGGTTTTGATATTCGCGTGGGACATCCGATCATGGATTATACTTATGGGTATTTTACTTATAAGTTTGAGAGGCTAGACGATCTTCCGATTACTTCGATCGGCGTTCCGATTAGTGGAGCGGCCTTTGATCGAGCTCAGGCTGTGGATAGTGGGTATCTTTCGAGCGTGACTTTTAGCGTGATTCGGGATCGGCGAAATAATCGTTTTGAAACGACGGCTGGGAATTATCAAAGCCTTTCCTTTGAGTTGGCAGGGTGGCCCGGCGAAATGACGTTCTTTAAGTGGAATATTAATAACCGTTTCTATCATAAAGTGGCCGGTGAGTTAGTGTTTCGGCAAAACTTTGAGTTAGCTCAAATTGGAAAATATGGCTCAAGGGATTTGCCGCCTGCACAAAAGTTTTATATGGGCGGCCCTAACGATATGCGAGGTTATACCTTCTTTGGCTTAGGCCCCCAGACTCCGACCGGAGATCCCACATACCCATTGAGGCCAACTGGGGGAACTTTTAAGGCATTGGCCATGTTCGAGCTAGAGTATCCTGTCTTGAAAGAGGCCGGAATTAAGTCTGTTGTATTCTGTGATGTGGGTAATACCTGGGACCCCTTTCCTTCGGGAATCTTGGGGAACCTGCGGTCGGATGTAGGTTTTGGAATTCGGTGGTTCTCGCCGATTGGTCCGCTGCGACTGGAGTGGGGCTATCCTCTCAATCGATTGCCTACCGAAAATAGTTCTCAATTTAATTTCTTTATTGGCCCAGCATTTTGAGCCCTTGCGGGCTTCCAATTCTGCCTGGGATGTGGTTTGCTGGCCGGGTATTTTGACATCATCCTTGCCCGCTTGAGTGGGCATGAAACTAGGAGAGAACGATGAATCAAGTTGGAAAGCGGAGTGCGTGTCTTTTATTGGTAGCTTTTTTCTTGGCAGGAACGGAGCTGAGTTTTGCTTCAGATGCTCTTCAGAGAATTGCGGTCGTGGACATTCAGAAAGCGCTTCAAATGGTGGGCGATGGCAAAAAAGCAAAGTCTCAGTTAGAGAAGGAAGCTAACGCAAAAAATGCTGAATTTCAGAAGGAAGAAGCTGCTCTTAAGAAAATGAACGAAGATTTCCAGAAGCAGTCTCTCGTCATGAACGACGAAGCCCGCGGCAAAAAGCAGGCTGAGCTTCAAAGTCGCTTTATGAAGCTTCAACAGAGTTTTCAACAGACCCAAGAGGAAATGGCAAACAAGGAGCGCACACTCCTTCAGCCGATTATCTCAAAAATGCGCACCGTCATTGCTGAGTTGGCTAAGAAGAAAAACTACAGTGTCGTGCTCGCAAAGAACGAGGCAATCGTCCCGTATTCAGAGGATAAGGATGATTTGACCAACGAAGTGATCACTCTTTTCGATAAAGGTAGCAAGTCGTAGTGTCCTTTACGGTCAGTCAGGTTCTGGAGTGGATTCAGGGCCGTATCGTCAATTTAGAGGCACTCGATCGAGAGTTGCTTGATTCCATTCAAGTGGATCGGCCTGGTTCTTTGGGTACATCAAACTCCAGAGAGGTGGGCTTCTTTTTTTCCCGTCTTTTCGAATCTGAGTTGAGAACTGCTGCGCCGGGTATTTTGGTTACTAGTGATCCGTTTGTCCAGCCTTTGAGGCTTTCTGGGTTGCGGCTTTGGACTGCCTCTGTGATCGTGAGCTGCGATGATCCTTATCACGCCATGGCCATTATTTCGGAAAAGTTTGCTCAGCGACTCTCCACTGTGGCGCACGTCCCACAACGATCGATTGCAAGTGACTCGGCTGAAGCTCTGGGAACCCCGATTCATCCCTCCGCAGTCGTTGATCCTTCTGTCGTTCTTGGAGAAGGTGTGCAGATTGGGGCTCATTGTGTGATCGAGAAGGGGGCGCGTGTGGGGGCTCGCACAGTCATTTACGCCGGGTGTTTTGTTGGGCCAAACTGTACCCTTGGGGATGATTCGGTGCTTTTTCCGAGGGTAACCCTCTATGAGGGTTGCACGGTAGGGAGTCGGGTGAGGCTGCATGCCGGTGTTGTGCTCGGGTCTGATGGTTTTGGCTACGCTCCGCGGCGCATGGGCGGAGTGATGCTTGAACATCAAAAAATTTATCATTTGGGCCAAGTCGTGATCGAAGACGATGTCGAGATTGGCGCCAATAGTTGTATCGATCGTGCGACTTTTGGTCAGACACGAGTGGGACGAGGGGCAAAGCTCGATAACCTGGTTCACGTCGGGCACAATGCGACTGTC
Organism: Oligoflexia bacterium; assembly: GCA_903854365.1. Taxonomy (GTDB): domain Bacteria; phylum Bdellovibrionota; class UBA1018; order UBA1018; family UBA1018; genus CAINWE01. The sequence continues at coordinate 649 of CAINWE010000409.1, read as the reverse complement.
GGTGAAGGGGCAATTATTTGTGGTGGAACCTGCTTGGCTGGAAACGCGATCTTAGGTAAGTTCGTGACCGTCGGGGGTTTAACAGGCGTGACTAATCACGTGCACGTGAAAGATGGAGCGAGTGTCGGAGCTCTGTCTTTAGTGACTAAGGACGTCGAAGCGGGTGGGACAGCAGTGGGTAATCCTCAACGGGAATATCGCGAACATTTTAAGGCTCACGCCCTCTTGAGCAGACTTTTGGCTGAACGGAGATCAAAGTAACATGGAAACTGGATTTTTGTTGGATATTGAAAAAGTGAGAAAGTTCTTGCCTCATCGGAGTCCGTTTCTTTTGGTGGATCGCATCTTGGAGATTCACCCGGTAGCTCACCCTGAGGGAGTAGTTCCAGCGGCTGGCATCGGATCTCGAGTGGTGGGTATTAAGAGCGTCACCTATAACGAGCCTTTTTTTCAGGGACATTTTCCTGAATTTGCGATTATGCCGGGTGTATTGATTTTAGAGACGATGGCTCAAGTTGCGAGCTTTTCCGTCTATCCGAGTTTGCAAGGTCGTCCGGACCTGGCGCTGAAGGGTTTTCGATGTATTTTGGCAGGGGTGGATGGAGCTCGCTTTCGGAGGCCTGTCGTCCCGGGGGATACGCTTCGGATT
>CAINWE010000408.1 GCA_903854365.1 Oligoflexia bacterium | reverse complement strand
ATGGTGATCTCAGATACATCTTTTCTGAAATAGGCCCTCGCAGCAGCCTGAACCCCATAGGCTCCATGGCCTAAGTAAATTTGATTGAGATAGAGATAAAGAATTTGTTGCTTAGTGAGATTTTTCTCAATTCGACTGGCTAAAATAATCTCTTTAAATTTTCGATCAAAACTTCTTTCGGGACTCAGTAATAGGGATTTAGCAACTTGCTGGGTAATTGTGCTTCCGCCCTGAACGACATGCCCAGCGCGAAAATTCGCAAATCCAGCCCGAACCATGCTTGTTATGTTAATTCCCGGGTGCTCAAAAAAACGGTCATCTTCTGCAGAAATGAATGCTCGAACGACATGATCCGGTATTTTCTCATAAGGGACTAAATATCGCCGCTCTTTAAAAAATTCCCCGATCTCTACCGGCTGCCTGTCTGCAACTGCAAAGACACGGGTCACCCCTAAAGGGCGGTAGTCCTCAACGGTGATAATCTTCGGTAGGTCTTTAGAAAAGCGCCATAATCCGCCACCTAAGATCACCATCAATACCATCGAAACACCCAAAATGGAGGCGAAGATCCATTTGGCCATCTTCCCATCATCTGGGTAACGCAAGTTAGACTTTGAAAATTTCCACCTCGAACGTTTATTCACGGATGAGAAGACCCCCGACGCGATGTTTGATTTCCTCTGTATTCTGAATTATTGCACTTTTTCCACGAAAAGCAGCTTCTGTTTTTCTGTTAAAATCCAGGTAGCTAATCCCTGTTAAATCCGGTCTTATGTGCAACACTTCTAGACCTACTGAGTGTCCCGATGAACTCGAATCCTTAGAGCTCAAGACATCCACTACCACCACTGGGCCAAGATTCTGCGCCATTGCATACGCGATCAACTGCTCCCAACCTTGGATCTGCTTTTCATGCGGGCCGCTTGAGAGTGCTGCACGAGAAACCGAAAACGCCAATGAGCTTTGAACCATCTGAGCTAAGTTACCGGCTGCTAAGACCTCAAAGGCTCCTTGATTTGAGGCTGCGCCTATATAAATAGGAATAGAGGCATCCGAAGCGCGTTTATCTCCGAAAGCTTGTTGAATATGCTTGGCCAGAGACCCACCGCTCGCCAGATGCACTTTTTGCCCTCCTAGGAGTGAATGAGCGAGGAAAAGGCCCTCTTTGAGTTTCATGACGTTCCATTCAAACTGATTAATGCTTGAGCTCGTCGCGTATAAAGCGCCAATCAAAGCACCCATTTCGCTCCCAAAAATAGCGCCAATTGGAATCTTTTTCTCGTTTAACGCCTCTAATACGCCAACGAAGGCAAATCCACGGGCCATTCCTGGACCCAGCACTAAAACGATCGGCTTGGTTTGCGCTTGTTCCGGGCCATAAACCGGCCCTACTTCCAGCGGAGGACCAAATATCTCAGGTGGACCCATGACTTCTGGCAGTAGCATAGCCTTCGGCACATCTGAGGTAGATCTCGAATTGTCATTTAAAGGTGTAAGGTTCGGCAACCGTGCTGTTGAGCAACTCAACGCCCACGGCAAAATTCCGATCCAAATGGGCCAAAAGCATTTCGCTACCGCTCGATAGAGTTTAGTTTCCAATGGACTAGGAACTCCTTGTTGCCTTCAGCTCCAGTAATGGGCGACTCGATCCATTTTACAGCGGTTAATCCCAGGTTGGTACCAAATTGAATGATTTTGGCCAATACCTCCTGATGCACCTCGGACGAGTCGACGACCCCCCCTTTGCCTAGCCCGCCCTTGCCAACTTCAAATTGAGGCTTGACGAGCGTAATGAGATCCGTGTGTTTTTCGCAAAACTGAAGTAATGCTGGTAAAATTTTTTCTAAAGAAATGAAAGACACGTCCACTACAATTATGTCAACTTTTTGACCAATCTGCTCAAATTGTAGATACCTAGCATTCGTTTTTTCACGAACTACGACCCGAGGATCTGAACGCACCTTCCAATCCATTTGATTTTGACCGACATCGAGCGCGAAAATCTTTTGAATCCCTCCTAAAAGCAAAACATGCGAAAATCCACCGGTAGACGCACCTACATCCATCGCCACACGCCCGGCGACAGAAACACAGAAGGCCTCCAATGCAGCTGCTAGCTTGAGTCCGCCCCGTGACACATACGGATGGTCCTGACCTCGGACTCTCACTTCACAGGTTTCAGGAAACAAATGCCCCGCCTTCAATGCAGGGGTATCATTGACTAAAACCTGTCCCGCAAGAATCAATCCCTGAGCACGTTCGCGACTTCCCGCCAATCCCCGCTCGACCAGGATCAGGTCAATCCGCTTTTTTGGAGTACCCTTTGGTGTCGACATTCCGTGCTGGATCCGGGTTCAGGTAAAATCCTGAAATTGTAACGACTCACCCGAACTCCCCTTAGCGAGAACCTCGATTTTTTGTTCAGCCGCCTTGAGGTATTCCTGACAAATTCGAGTCAGCTTTACCCCTTCTTCAAATTGCTTTAAAGAGTCCTCGAGACTCAACTCTCCGCTTTCGAGCTTCTTCACACTCACCTGAAGTCTTTCGAGGGCAACCTCAAAACTCGGCTTCTGCTCCTGACCCGGTAACGATTGCTGATTAGTCATAGGGCGCAATGTAGCACTTCAGAGCGGGGGTGTCTAATCCGGTCCGAGAACATTCACGACACCCGGAGAGGTAAAACCCCACTCAGAGTATACAACCGACTGATCCTCGCCATGAATTCCCATCAAAAAACCACTATCAGCAGGGGGCACACCCACCACTCGGCTGTCGTGAACGCTCAAATAGACGTCCTTCTCCAAAAGGCCCCCTGGCGAGCGCACGAATGCGACCGACTGCGCACCCACACGCTCTGGGAGGACCCGTAAAAAGGGCAAAAGATCTGGATCCGCTGAGCGGGCAATTGGGTTTCGCAGATATCCTACCACTAAGGACGAATCCCGATTCAAGGTATACCCGCCCACCGTATGATCCTTCTGAATTAAATTGAGCTGGGCTCGCCAGGAGTCAATCTCCCGCTCCTTCACACGATACAAGAGGGCTGAATGACTCTTCTCTGACAGTAACCGATATCTCAAAGGGGTTCTTCCCGGGCCCTCGAGATCGAGAAAGATCGGATAATGGGACACCATGAGCACCTCGTCCATGCGGAAAAATCCCTGTTCCCTCACTTGGGCGATTGGGGCACTTTGGCCGGATACTCGCACTACGGTAGGTCCCTCAGCGCCCGCGTTTGAGTCGGAATCACGATCTAAAATCTGGCCGGTCACACGTCTAACGGCCGGGCGACTTAAGTCTAGGAACGTCGCTTTACCGTCCAGAATAGGAAATCGAACCGCTCCACTCCACGGAAACTGGGTCGAGATCATTTGAACCACGCCACTCCCGGCCCTCGCGCCGGCGACTAAAAAATAACGAGCAGAACTGCTCACCTCAGAGCTCATGACCTCAAAGCGGTCATTCAAAAAAATGGGATGCTTTGAGCTATCGTCTGAAAACTTTATAGCCCAATCCTTAGCGACCTTGCCAAAAATCATCCCGCCACCAAGTCCACCGCCGAACTTACTTTCTAAAATACGAATGGTATTTGTAGAAATGAGCGGGATCGGCTCTCGAATCTTTTCCCGAGGATCTATCCAACTTAAGGTAGGCCAATACCCTTCGGCGCCGCGCTCGCTCAAAGCGTTCCGCGCTCCCCCGGATTCATGCACTGACTCCTGCCAGCCCCTCACACCACGAGGAGTATCCTCGTGGGAAATCATCTGCGTCCGAACCGCCTCAATCGGCGTAGAATCTCGATCAAACGCTCGCACAAAAATTTGACGCTCATCCAGGCGATGAGAGCCATTCAGACCACGTGCTCCTTCAACATCCCCAAGATTGAGCGGAGTGCTCGCAGCCTTCTCAGAAATCAATTGCCCACCCTCGACACTAGGAGAAGACTTGACGACGCTCACGCCCAATTGAGCGAGAAGCGACTCAAAATTCCAATCCTGTTGAGCGCCAGCAATCCGCAAAGACCCCGCGCCACAGTCACTTCCCGGTGTGGCACACGACTGCTCTAAGTCGCTTACCCTACGCAGAAAACTCAACTCCATCGCCTGCTGATAGGTGCGAGCCTCCAAAAGTCGCAGTTGAAGCACAAGCTCAGAGAGGTCTGTCTCGTATACTTGAAAAAGGTAATTCTGAAACGGACCAATTCGATCCAAGAAGCCGGGGTCCAACCGGTCGTTTGTTT
>CAINWE010000407.1 GCA_903854365.1 Oligoflexia bacterium | reverse complement strand
TTAAGCTGGCGTATTTTTGCCTTTTTGATTCTTTGTCTAGGTGAGGCAAGTTTTCTCGCGCCTCCTCTTCGGTGATTTGATTGATCTCATTGGGATCTTCTTCGCCAGGAAGGAGGATGTCCGCAACCATTGCCTTTGCATGTTCGGGGTGCTTCAGCCAGGTGTCGATCTCGGCGTCGGTGACCTCATGCATCAAAAATGTTTGGATCGCTTTTACCGTATCAAAGGGTGCAGGTTCGACTGAGTTGAGTTTTAACGCGTCAATGACCGCGCGGGCAATCGCACTCACAGAATAACCGGGATGGGCTCGTATCAACTCCTCGTCCTCCACGGTCAGCATACGATTTGGATCCTGCTTGCGAGCTGCAGCAATTACGTGGGCTGCGTCGCGGTTCGTCGTTTTGCCTTCGAAGAATCGGTTGAGAAATTCAGCTCGAGAGATGGGTCGATAAGCTTGCTCAATATAGGGGTCATTGTGCCCGGTGGGTGCGATGAGGAGGGTTTTATGAACTTCTTTATTCCAGTAATTTCGAGTATGGGCTTTTTGACGATCTGCAGCAAAGTTGATCGTGTGATCAAAAATAGCTTGCCTAAGACGGTCGAGTGCCAAGAGGGTAAAGTCTTCGAATGTCCGGGGAACGGGTCCGAGATGATCCTCCCCGTGAAAAAACATGTTGGCTAAAAGTTGAGCCCCCTCGCGATTGCCGCTCCCACAGACGTCTCCTACGGAGGCTACAATTTGCAAAGCCAGCTTGATGCGCTCCGGATCAGGGCGATCGTGGAGTTCAACGAGGACTCGTTTGAGGTAGTAGCGTAAGTCGAGTGCCCATCCTGTTTCGAAATTCACTGGTTCGTTGTACCTTTGCGCAAATCCTTGCTCGGCTACTGAGATGGCTTTGTTGAGTGATCGGTGGGCGAGTTCAATAATTTCGGCAGAGTCGTTGCCAGGGAAGAGTCTCTGGTTCGGATTGGCAAGCCTAAGGAAGTTGTGAACTCCAGTTTCGTGTTCGGCATGAAATAATACTAAGCCCGTGAACGGATCGAGGTGCAGAGCATGATTCGAGGGTAAGGCGCTTCGTGCCCAGATGGGATGCCCATATTCGTCCATTCCGGCTCTGATGCTTTCACTGATGGGAAACACTGAATCAAAATACGTATTAAATTCGTTTAAATTTCGATCTTGAACTTCTCGAGAGTTCAGGTAGTCCCTCTTAGCTTGTTCGACTTGTTCTAGGTTGACGAGAGAAAAGGCTCGGATGCCGTCGCGTTTGACTCGAAGCCCTTGGGTGATGGCCGGAATCCAGTGGTGTCCATAGTAAGCCTTACCTTGAGATGCCCGTCGCTGAATTACTTCCTCGAGTTGCTTTTGTTCACCTGGAGTGATTTGACGAATGCCACCGTAGGAGTTCGTGGTTAAGAGATTGCGAACTGGAATGATTTCGGTCGAGGCGTCGTAGCGAAATACGTTGAGAAATTCTTGATGGGTTCCGTTCGGTGCGGTCACACGAATCGTGGCCGGACCTTCCTTGCCTGGAGGCGTCAGACAGGCGATGGACTGCGGCTGAATCGAGGCGTAGCTGCAGGGTTTTTCATTCACGGTGACTTGTGCTGCTGGATTAAAATGGCTGCCGTGAATCAGAATTAGGGTTTCGCCTTTAGGGTTGCCTTGCGAGGGGCTCACTGCGGCTGGAGCTGGAACTGGAACTGGAGCTTTGGCCGTCGAGACCCCCTCTTTTTCAGTCTTGGGTTTGGCTGGAGCTTCTGCCGTTGGAGCTTGCCACCAGTGCCTGGCTGGGGTCGGAGCGGGTTTATTATAATAATAGGCGCAAGTTCTCGAGAGGCGATCGTTTCCGGGATTGATAATTTCCAGATCCACGCAGCCACTCCCTAAAGGGGGAGCCCCTAGGTTGAGCTCAACCTCAGTTTCGCTGATGTATCGTGCGATATTGTTATTGCTGCCCTTTTGAAACGCTTGGATGCCTGGGAGATAGCCGTGGCCGTTTAAGTGGACTATTCCGCCAGTGCCTGACCAGGGGTTAGTGCTGAAGCTGACAAAGAGGTAGGTGCGCGGGCTGTACGACGGTGTGGGTGAGTGGGTGCTCGAGTAGTACCCGCTCTTGAACGCGCTATTACTCTTGTAATGAGAAGGGCTAGGTTGACAGGCCATGAGAGCTAGGCAGCTGATCAGCAATAAAGAATAAGAATTGCTATAAGGTCGTCCAAGCGCAATTGAGTCCATAAACCGCCCTCACCGAGTTTGACTGACATTCCCCCAAGTCTTGGGAGTTAAATTCCGACTAATTTAGTACGATATAAGTGTGTTTGTCAATGTTTTTTAAACTTGAGGGAGATCAGGTACGTAACCAGCCCTTAGGGGGTGACTGGATATTCAACGACCGAGGGGGTGGTGCTCCCGTCAGCGCCGGTCTCGATTTTTAAAATTTGATAGGGAAGAGGCCTGACGTAGCCTGTGTCTTGCCAAAGCGCACCTGAGAGTGCGACGTCGATTCGTATGAGTTTCTGGTCGCAGTTGAACTCAATTTGCGCGGAGTCAGTGATGGAGTGGCCGATGATCATGCGCCGTACTCTCAACTTTGAAAGGACTCGGGCAATTTTTGAGCATCGAGCGACTTCTTCCGCTTCAGATTCGATTCGATCCTGATGTCGAAAGACGAGGTCGCGAGTCCACCAGGGGGGATAGACCGGCATAGCATCGAGATCCATAAAGTCTCCATGAGTTTTATTGCGGTCCATCATCCATTCGCGACTTTCGGTTTCGATTTGCTCAAGGCCGTACTCGATGTGTTCTGGTAGGAGGCCACCGTGTACAAAAAGCGAGTCTCCCACGATGACAAATGGATGTCTTTGCGCTAGGCTGTGAGCGATCTCATATCCTCTGGAAAAACTCTCTGCGCGAAATTTTATGAGTTCAAGGAGGCGATCCTTCATTTCCAGAGTAAAATGCCACGGGAATAAACCTTCTGGGTAAAAAAGCAATCAATTAAAATCATATATGGGAAAATCAAAAAAATGATATATAATACCCTCATGTCTGCGAAATTTATTCACCTACATAATCACTCCCACTATTCCCTGCTTAATGCCCTGCCGAAAATTCCCGAGCTGGTAAAAGAGGCAAAGAAGTATGGCATGGAAGCTTTGGCCTTAACGGATAATGCTAACCTTTATGGAGCGATTGAATTTTATAAAGCCTGTAAAAAAGCCGAGA
>CAINWE010000406.1 GCA_903854365.1 Oligoflexia bacterium | reverse complement strand
GGTGCACTTGAAGCGCCTCACAAAAACACTGACCCTCGAGGATCGAGTTCACTGGATGGGCTATCGAAACGAAATAGGAAACGAAATGGCGGGTTTAGATTTGATCATTTCACTCTCAGACGCAGAGGGCTTACCGATCAATCTCTTAGAGGCGGGTTGGGCAGGTACACCCGTCATCGCGACCCGAGTCGATGGAAACCTGGACCTCTTCCCTTCTCGCGATCATGGGATTCTCGTCAGTCGATCCCAATCAGTCGAATCCATCGCGTACGAAACCCTCCAACTTCTCGAACACTCAAGCCGGCGAAGCGAGATCGGAATACGGTTTCAACGCCGAGTCATGGATGCGTTTACGGAAACCCTTTGGATTCAAAGACTCAAGGAGCTCTACGATTTATGAAGTCATCGAACACAATCTACGTCGACCCGAAGGGGCACAAACCAGCACTCTGGTTTTGCACAAAATTGCTCCTTCTATTTGCAAGCTGCACGAGTCTCCCCCCTCATCCCCACCCGCCACCTACAGAGCCCCTTAAAAAGGCCGCGTCCGAATTAGAACTCCCTAGAAAGGCGCAACCGCCCCCGAAGGAGCCCATCTCCCCAGGAGACTGGATTCACTTCACTCAGAGCTTTGATCCTCAACTCACTGGAAAATTCAACGTTGAATGGGATGGATTCATGCATCTCCCTTATGACGTCACTCTACCCGTTCAAGGACTCACCGAAGAAGAGCTGAGGACAACACTCGAGCGCACCTACCAACCGTATTATAAAAAACCGATCCGATTCGAAATCGCTCTCGGAGAGCGGAAACGCTGGGTCGAGGTGGGTGGCCTCGTTCTCCACCCCGGAAAAATCCTGGTTCAAAGGGATGCCAATCTGGATCAGCTCATCGCGGCAGCGGGAGGGATACACCCCGAATCCGCCGCGAAATTCGCTCAAATCCAGAGCGATACCCAAACCCAGATCATCAGCCTCGACGACTATTTTGATCGGGGCGATGAATCTGGCGTTCCAGACTGGAGAGGCGGGGAACGCGTCACTTTCATGCGTGAAAGTCCGAACCCTCCGATCCACCTCTTAGGCGAAATTCGGCGCCCCGGAGATATCCCCTTCAAACCTGGGGCAGGTTTTATCTATTATTTAAATAAAGGACTGGGACCGACTCAATTTGCCAATTTAAATCAAGTGGAACTAATTAAGGCCTCCGGACCCTACTCCACCTCAATTCACTTTGATGCATCCCAGGGCCCCGAGGCATTATCGCCCACAAAGTTTACAATCGACCAGGGAGACACCCTCATCATCCATCCCGAAAAACCCGGCTTTTTTGACCGGACCACTCAGATCTTAGCTGCACTAGGAGGACTGACTGCAACCCTAGCCGCTTTGATTATTATCCTGTGAGGTTGAATTAACACCCATGACCCTCCCTCTCCCTCCCCGTGAAGAGTCCATCGACCTTCTGGCGCTCCTCCAAAAACACCGTCTCGCTTTACTGTCTCTCGTCTCCCTAAGCATTCTGACCGCGGTCGGCGCCCTGCACACTATTCCTAAACTTTACAAATCTAAGGCTGTCATCAGTATTCAACCCAGCTACTTTCAAAATCCGCTTGCCATGGGGACAGACACCCATGAGGTCTTAGAGCTGAAAAACCAAAGGGAACTCATGCTTAAAAAAGCGCTCAGCAACGAGTTCCTCGAAGAGCTGGACGAGAAGTACCATCTCTCTTATCGGGCGACGTCTCGGGTTGAATCCAAAGTCGGGCCACTCCCCGCTCGATCGGCAGAAGAACAAGATCGGTTACGAAAGCGTTTTGAACTGTATTTCGTCAACTCCATGACTTTTCAATTGTCATTTATTGCATCCCAACCCGACTCTGCTTACGTCGTAGTTCAAGCGTCCACGCGACGAATTCTCTCCTTTCTCGAAGAGTCTCGTCGACAAATGATTCTTGCTACCCAAAAAGCCATTGAAGCAGACCTCGACGCAATGGACCCTCCTCCTGAACCTTTAGCCCAGCAATCTCAACGCCAGCTCAACGACCGCACCGCCGAAACTCATGAAACCACCGTCGCATCGAACGATATCCATTTCTACAAACGGGAGGTATCGCAGCTCGAGTCGAGAGTGCGCCTCCTCAGCTTGGTCTACTCGCCCACTCACCCAGAATTGAGGCACCTCAAGTCCCGACTGAAAGCACTTAAAAGCTGGATGACTGCATCTGAACCGGAACTGCCGACAAAACCCAATCACGACGAAACCACCCCGGGTCTCGGAAAAATCACCCGCTCGAACTCCAACATCTACGAAGACCTCTTGAGAAAATGGCACTATTTGAACGTCGCCCTATCCGTCGAGCACCAAAAAGATAATCCACAACTCCTCGTCATCGAAGCTCCCTCCATCTACCGAGAGCCAGTTTGGCCCAAATTCGACACCCTAGCTACCTGGTGCCTGGGAGGCGGATTAGTGATTTTCGTCTTTTGGGTCATACTGATGGAATGGGTTGAGCATCGCAAACGATCCGAATTATGAAACGTAACCCTCAATTGATACGAATTGAGCCGTCTTTTCTATTTATCATATACTTATCCTGTATATTTTTGCGTCCGTGGGAAATATTCGCTGGTTCAGACGGATTTTTTGACCTCAAATGGCTTCCTCAGTTTTTATTAGGAATCACTGGAGTTACAACCCTTTTTGATCGCTTCTCAGCCTCAACAAAATCTTACGGAAAAATGTATTTTAATTGGAATAAAACGTACTCTATTGTGGCGGCTCTATTGATTTGGATTTTACTCACGACTTTCAAATCGGCGGACCTCGCATCCAATCAAAGCTTATTTTTCGCATCGATTTTTAGAAGTATTATGATCTTTTTTCTAATCCTCTACTTTGTCCGAACCCATCGTGACTATCTCAATCTCATTCGGGGAGTCACAATCGCCCTATTTACTCTTACCGGATTTGCAGTGACCCAAAACATCTCCAGCCACCATACGGCCTCTCGACTGCAATCCGCAGGGCTATTTGCAGACCCAAACGATCTCGCATCGATTCTCATTATGACCCTGCCTTTGGCCATGAGGCTCTTAAAACCCTTCGGGCGATTCGGCGTTACGATTCTTTGGGCCTACGCCATCCTCAGATCCTCGTCTCGAGGGGCTCTGCTCGGACTCGGCACGCTAGCGATCTCGTACACTCTCATGCGTTTTTCGGGCTTTCGACAGCGTTTTTCTGTTCTCGGATTGGCGCTCGCCCTCCTGGGTCTCTTTTCAAAAAACATGCATCGAGACGTCGAAGACCTGGATCAATCTGCATCCAGTCGCGCCAACTACTGGAGGGCCGGAATCAACATGACCCTCCACCAGCCCTTCCTCGGCGTCGGCTTTGGAAACTACCCCATCGAATTTGAACGCTATGCACCCGAAATTCTCTATGAATGGGGAGAAAGAACGGCTCACTCTACCTGGATTCTCATTCTTGCAGAAACCGGCATCGTCGGTGCGGGACTTTTTATTCTCATCACCTTTGCTGCTTTGAAGCGGGCTTGGGCAGCCAGGTTTCATCGCCCTGAATTACTCTTATCGCTTTTGGGTTATGGAACATGCATGAGCTTCCTATCGCACACCTACACACTCTTTCCATGGTTTCTTTTTGGAATTATTTTTGCCTCAACCCAGGAGGCTTCCCCCACCTACGTCCCTCAAGCCGTACTCTTGGAGAAAACTCAATGAAATTCCCATCTCTCTTATGGATTACTCCAAAATGGCCGCTTCCCTGCCACGACGGAGCACGCATGGCCACGGTTAATCTCTTAACAAATTTAACCCAACTCGGCGTTTCGATCGAACTGCTGTCTTTGATTGGACCTGATGAAAAAGTCAACCCGGACGACGCCCTCGCAGAACTCAAAGTCCATCGAGTGAATCTCATCAAACGTCCTCCCCAAAAGCCTGGGATTTTCAGACATTTATTTTGGCTTTTATCGCTAGCACGAGATTCTCAGCTTCCCCTGACTCTCTCCCAATATGCGTCTACTCAAGTCCAAGAAAAGTTTCAGGCTATTTTAAAAAATCGGAAATGGGATTTTGGAGTTTACGACGGACTCCACAGCGCTGCCACGTCCTATCAGTTAGGAACTTATGTGCGTCCCACTGCTTTTCACTCCATCATCTATCGTGCGCATAACTTTGAGACCGAACTTTGGGAAAAAAGCGCAAGAAGTTTACCTCGGTTTCAACTTTTAAAAAGAACTCTCTTGTACCATCAGCGGCAACGCATTGGTCAATTCGAGTCCGCACTGACTCGCGCCAGCTCCTGGGTGGCAGCCGTGTCGGAGCCCGATGCTCAGCACTTCAAACGGATTGCACCTAGGACACCGGCCAGCGTCATAAAAATTGGAATGGATTTTGGCACTGAACTCAACAGTTCGCAACTAGTCCTCAAGACACCGCAGGACCTGACTCTCCTTTTTGTCGGTCGATTGGATTGGCACCCCAACTCGCAAGGCCTCAAGTGGTTCCTGGAGCAAGTCTGGCCTGAAACCGCCCGAAGACGCGGCGATATTCAACTTTGGATTGCAGGGAGTGGAGATTCGTCCCCCCTTCATCCTCTTTTCTCCCAGCCCAGAATTCAATTCTGGGGACGGGTCGAAGATCTGAGGCCCCTTTATCAAGCCTGCTCTGCAACGGTCATCCCCCTCTTTTACGGAAGCGGTACACGCGTCAAGGCAATTGAATCTTGCCGCTACGGAAGGGTCTGCATCAGTACCCAGGCTGGGGTCGAAGGTCTGTCTCTCTCTGCTCATGAGACCTATCTTCCTGCCCAAACGAGGCAAGACTGGATCGAAATACTGACCCAGCTCTCCAGCGAGTCCTGTCGAAGTCTGGGGCAAAATGCGCTGAATTTCGTCAGAACTCAACACGACGGTCAGAGAATTGCCCAAGAATGGATCCAACAAATGGAACGGCTCAGCTCCGGACTCCTTAGTCCCTAGCCGAGGCTTGGCTTTTTTGCCAAACTCGGTTAGACTCACGGATCTCAATTTCTATCGGCTGTGCTAGAAGAGGAGCGCTTACTAAAAATTGGTCCCGAACAGACTCTCAACAAGGGATCCAAGGCGGAGATAAGCGCCGAAATAGACTGGGTTTTTAGCGGATTACGCAATCATCCTGTCTATTGGTCAGCAAGGTTAAATCCCTGCGACTGTCAACCATCCTGGACTGAGTCATCCGGACTCAGCCAGCGATCGTTGGAGTGCTTCTGGGTTCGAGCGTGGATGCCCGCGCTCCGATTCCACCTGCTTTCTCTTCAAAATCACCCTGGTTGATTGGATTGTTTTTGGAGAATATGGCCCCATGAAACTTTTTTTTAAAAGCCTCGTCAGAACACAGCCCATAGGGCAGATCCAGCCAGCATTTCACCCTGCGGACTCAGTCGGTGGCTCCTCGGGCCTCAAGAGAACTCTCGGTGTTTGGGACCTAACTTCACTCGGAGTCGCGGCCATTGTCGGAGCCGGAATCTTCTCGACGATTGGCAATGCGGTTTCGGCAGGCGGTCCTGCGGTCGTTTTCCTTTTTATTTTTACCGCACTTGCCTGCGCTTTTTCTGCACTTTGTTATGCCGAATTCGCATCAGCCATTCCGGTGGCTGGCTCAGCTTACACTTATGCCTATGTTGCCTTCGGAGAGATTTTTGCTTGGATTATTGGGTGGGATCTCTTGATGGAATATGCGATTAGCAATATTGCTGTAGCCATTTCCTGGAGCGAATACTTCACGAACCTCCTCCAATCCTACGGCCTCACTATCCCGACTTATTTCACGATTGATTTTTTGAGCGCTTATCGCGCTTATACTCAGGTCCAGGAAAGTCTCCTGCACGGACAAACAGTCTCTGCAGTCGCAGCCACCGACCCTACCCTGGTCCGGTATTACCATGCGTGGTTAGATGCACCTCAATTTTTGGGTTATCCAATGATCCTCAATCTCCCGGCATTGGGGGTAACTTTTCTAGTGACGTGGGTCGCCTATCTCGGTATCGAAGAATCCAAACGGGCTTCCAATTTTTTTGTGATCATCAAGGTTCTCGTGATTCTGCTCGTGATTTGTTTAGGCGCCTTTTACGTCCAGCCCTCCAACTGGGTTCCCTTTGCCCCTCATGGAATGGGTGGCGTTTTTCAAGGCGCCTCGGCGGTCTTTTTCGCCTACATTGGTTTTGATGCCCTCTCGACCACCGCTGAAGAATGCAAGAACCCGCAAAAAGATTTGCCGCGCGGGATGTTCATGGCTTTAGGGATCTGTACCATTCTGTATGTCTTGGTCACTTTAGTCCTCACTGGAATGGTTCCCTACCAAAAGCTTGGGGTCGGGGATCCGCTAGCCTACGTTTTCGGCCCAGCAGGCGTGAACTTACCCTGGGTCTCTGCCTTGATTTCCGTCAGTGCCGTCATTTCGCTTTTCACAGTACTTCTCGTCTATCAACTGGGTCAGCCAAGAATTTGGATGGCCATGAGCCGAGATGGTTTGTTACCTCCGATTTTTTCTGCAATTCACCCTCGTTACCGTACTCCCTGGTTTTCGACCCTGCTCACAGGAGCACTCGTGGCGGTGCCTTCGCTATTTATGAACCTAGTCGAAGTCACCAACTTAGCCAGTATTGGAACTCTTTTTGCCTTTACGTTAGTCTGCGGGGGCGTACTCGTTCTGGACCATCGGGCGGATCTCGCAGAAAGAAAATTCAGAATTCCTTATATTAATTCAAAATTCATATTTCCGACACTCTTTACGCTGGGAACCCTCTTGAAAGCTTTCTCGACTTTCGGATTCGACTTTTCTGCATTCAATTTGACTGCAACGATCTCTGCCCCGGCCTTCTTCTCACTCGAAATTCATTTACCTTACGCTATTT
>CAINWE010000405.1 GCA_903854365.1 Oligoflexia bacterium | reverse complement strand
CTCCGACCAAGAGTGTTGGAATCATCGAGCCAGAAGGGATCTTGAACGCCTCAAAAACGCTGGAACGAAACATAAAAACTACCAAAAAGGCTACTCCGAAAGAGATCACATTTTCGATAATCCATTGGGTGCGTGTTTGGCTGCTTTGCTTCGTTTCTGAGGCGGTATTTTGAGTCATAGGCGGAAAGATTACCTCGACTTTGTGTGGATTTGAACAGAAATATCCGAGAATTTTGAACCAATGTTTGGTAGCCTTTCTTTCGTGAGAATCTTGGATCGATATATTCTGGGGATTTTTTTTAAAAACCTATTGATAGCGCTTGTGTCGATGGTTGCGATTTTTTTGTCCCAAGCGATCCTGGGCGCACTTCTTGATCCTGCCTACACGGTCGCTCAGTTGATTCATTATCATCTGCTCAACACTCCACAGATTACGGTGCAGTCTGCTGGTCCATCCGTTTTGTTGGCGACGGTGATGACTCTGTCGAACCTTTCTAGAAGTTCTGAGTTGGTGGCTTGTTACTCTTTAGGCGTGAGTTTGAGGCGGGTGATGAGCTTGGTCTTGTCTGTGGTGGTCGTCTTTTCGATGTTGATTTGGGCAATGTCGGATCGGGTGCTTCCACCGGTTTTCAAGATTCGCACGGCTTATTACATGAAAGAAGTGCAGAAACGTCAGGACTTTTTTCTTGACATTCAGATGGACAAGGTTTGGTACCGATCTAAGAACTTGATTTACAACTTGCAGCGATTTGATCATGGCTTGAAAACCATTTTCGGTATGACGGTTTACACTTTTGATGGGGATTTTAATTTGGTCGAGGTCGTTGAAGCTGAACGCGCCGAGTTTGATGGTCAAAATTGGAGCTTATTAAACGGGTCCGTCACCGTCTTTGCTGCGGATAGTCCCTTTCCTTTAATCCAAGGCTTTCAAAAAAAGCAGATGCAGATCGCTGAAACCCCTCAGGATTTTAAGGAAATTGATAAAGAAGTGGAAGGATTGAGAACGGGAGAATTAGAGCATTATATTGCTAGAATGAAAGCGGCCGGCGCCGATACCAAAGCTTACGAGGTGAAACTCCATTCTCGGTTGAGCTTGAGCTTGATTCCGATTGTGATGTGTTTTTTGGCTGTTCCGTTTTCATTGAGTAATCGGAGAGAAGGTGGGGTCGCCAGAGATCTTGCTTTGTGTTTGGTCGTGACGTTTTTTTATTGGCTTTTTTATTCAGTCAGCTTATCTCTGGGTACCAGTGGTGCGTTGCCTCCTCGGCTCGCTGCATGGTTACCGAGTTCAATCTTCGTAGCCTTGGCGGCAACGCTCATTGCTCGTAGAAGGTCGTAGTCTAAACTGGACTTTCCATAGGACAGGTGATTAGCCTGCAGAAAAAGTTTCATGGCAATTCTTAAAATTTACACATTTCCCGATGATGTTTTGACAAAAAAAGCTGCCCCCATTGCGCGTGTTGAACGCGAGCTTTATGGGCTGGCGGACCAAATGTTGGAGACCATGTACGACGCCCCTGGTATCGGTTTGGCTGCCAATCAGGTTGGAATTTTACAGCGAATTTTAGTCCTCGATACAGACTATGACTTGGAGGAGTTTGAAGAGGGAGCCGAGCCACCTACGGTAGGTGAGGTGGTTGGTAAGAATATCATTAAAAATCGGAAGCCAAAAATTATCATTAATCCGGAAATTATCTTGAAAGAAGGTAAGACGGCGATTTCTGAGGGGTGCCTTTCGGTCCCTGAGTTTACGGCTGAAGTGCCTCGCTTTGAGAAACTGAAGCTGAAGTATCAGGACATTGATGGGGTTTCGAAACTTCTGAGCGCAGATGGACTGCTGGCGATTGCGATTCAGCATGAAATGGATCATCTCGACGGAAAGTTGTTTATTGACCGGCTGAGTCCATTGAAAAAGGAAAAAGTTCGGAAGCTTTTGAGAGAAGAAAGGGTATTGCGAGAACTTCAGGACGCAGAAGGACAGCCTCAGTCGAAGAAAAAACGGAAGAAAAGGGATTTTAATCCTTAGATCAAGGTAGAACCATGTTGCGTGTTGTTTTTATGGGCACTCCCGAGTTTGCGGTGCCTTCTCTAGTCGCAATTCAGTCTCGATTTAACTTAGTCGGCGTCTATACGCAACCGGACCGGCCGGTAGGTCGAGGGCTAGAGATGCGGATGTCGCCTGTCAAAGTGAAGGCTCTCGAGATGGGGGTGCCGATCTATCAGCCCGAAAAGCTGTCGCAGGTGGGTGAGTTTGAGAGACTTCAGGAATTGAAACCAGACGTGATTGTCGTCGTGGCCTATGGACAGATTTTGAAGGCAAACGTACTTTCCTTGCCTTCTCTGGGGTGCGTGAACGTGCATTCCTCGCTTCTGCCGCGCTGGCGAGGAGCTGCGCCCATTCAATGGGCAATACTGTCTGGGGATAACAGGACCGGTGTCACGACGATGAGGTTGGTTCAGCAGCTGGATGCTGGCGATGTTTTGCTGCAAGAGGAGACGGCGATTGCGCCAGAGGATACGGCAGGTTCGCTGCATGCGCGGCTGGCTCAGATGGGTGCTCGCTTGATTATTCCCACTCTAGAAGGCTTGAGTGAAAAACGCTTGGAAGGAAAGGCCCAAGAACCTTCGAAAGTGACTTATGCATCTAAGTTGAGCAAGGAGATGGAGTGGTTGAGTCCAGAGAAGGATTTTGCAGTGGATCTGGATCGTAGAGTGAGGGCTCTCTCGCCTTGGCCAGGAACTAGTTTGCAACTCGATCAGCGCCTCAGGGTGAAGCACGCGCGAGTACGAGAAGATATTCAGGGTAGACCGGGTGAAATTTTTGAAAAGGCCGGTATGGTACTTTTAGGTACTCCTCAGGGCTCTTTAGAGCTCCTCAAGCTGCAGTGGGAAGGTAAAAAAGAAGTGGACGCTTCTGCTTTTTTAAACGGCCTTCGCGGGAAAGGACAAAAATTGCCGCTGAGGGTTGGAACTCAGGAAAAGTCGGGTAATGTAGAGATCGGAAGAGCACACGTCT
>CAINWE010000404.1 GCA_903854365.1 Oligoflexia bacterium | reverse complement strand
GGGCGTCGCTCCAATGGTCCCCGTCTCGCTGGGCATAGAGAAGTGGTCTTCCTTTGTTTTGAATCGAAATTTCGTCAATCTCGTCCGGGGATTCGATGATCCAGGACGTTGCGCGCAAGGATTGCCAGCCTTGGAGATGGTTCAGTAATTTGAAAAGTGGACCGGAGGCCAACCAGTGGGTCTTGTCGTCCCATGAGATGTGGGCTTGTGAGAGTTCGTGACTGGAATTTCCGATTTTCAGCTCAGAGCTGTGGTCGTCAGTCCGCCAGCGGAGTGCAAATCGCGGAGGGTCAAGTCCCAGGGTCATGAGAGGTGCTTCAGGTCCGGGCCCTGAGATTTGAGTTGAGCTGAGGCTATCGAGGATGTGGAGAATGAACGGTTCGTTCGCATCATGGTCCGACAGAAGGGGGTGGGAGGAAATGGATGTGAGCTCCCAGTGCCCGTTAGTTCGTTTTAGGGATGCGAGCCAGGGCTCCCCTGAGTGAGCGTCTCTGCCGTACAAGGAGAGCTCGCTGATTTTCGCTGGCTTCACGTTGAATGGCGGAGGAGAGGTGTGAGGTCTTGAAAGGCAGCTCGTCACGAAAAAGACCGGTAAAACTAAGGTCAATGAGAAGGCCCTCTGCAGAACTTGAAGGGCGGTGTGAGATCGTTTGAGCGCTCGATGGCTGGGGATAGTCGCGCTCAAGGTCGTGATCATAGCGTTTTGCTCCTGGTTTCTTCCTGTTTGACATCCTAAAACTGGCTCGTTAAGCTCAGAGTGATTATGTTAAATCAGCCTCAGCAGAGTCTTTGGAATTTAATCGTCTCCGGTGGGTTTGTCATGTACCCCCTTGTCATTTGCTCTCTTGTAGTTTGGGGGGTGATCTTTGAGCGGCTCTGGAGTTTTTATCATTTGAGTCGGGGGTTAAGGTCATTCCATCTGGAGGCCATGAATACCTTGCTGAGAAGTGATTTGGATGCGCTTCGAGGAGTTTGTCACCAACACCCGCAGTTACCGACAGCAATCTTATTGCTTACCGCTCTTGAGCGTTTGGGGGCCAAAGATCATCGGTTGAGGCCCTCGTGGAGAGATGCCTTGGAGCGGCGGAGGCAATCCTTGAATCAGGAGTTGCGTCAAAATTTGTGGCTTTTGGGGACTATTGGAAGCGCTGCCCCATTTATTGGTCTTTTTGGAACCGTTGTAGGGATTTTACGGTCCTTTCAAGAGATGGCTCGTACTGGGTCCGGGGGATTTGCTGTGGTTGCAGCCGGAATTTCCGAGTCTCTCGTTGCGACTGCCGCGGGGATTGTCGTGGCAGTAATCGCAGTTATGTCGTTTAATGCTTTTCAGACGAGGTGGGGTCACCTCGTATTAACGGTTCGACTCCAGACGGAGGAGTTGGTTGAGCTTTTAGATTTGCTGACTGATTCAGGTGGATCGAATCATGGGGTTTAAGCCTCTGGGTTCGGATGGTTCAGAGGTCGATGCACCGATCGTCGCAGAGATTAACATCACTCCGCTGACTGATATTTTTTTAGTCTTGCTCATTATTTTTATGGTGACTAGTTCAGCAATGTCGCAGTCTGGAGTGGGGGTGGATTTGCCTAAAGCGAGTCAAGAGTCATCCCAGTCGCAACCGGATGGAGTGATAGTGACTCTTATGTCTGGGTCTAAGCTTTTAGTGAATCAAAAAGAAGTGGTCGCCGGAAATTGGGAACGGCTGGAAAGTCTCATTCAAGAGGCATTTACTCAGACTAAATCGAGGTTGGTGATTTTGGAAGGGGATCGGCAGGCGTTTCTCGGGTCGGCGATTGAAGTCATGGATCATGCCCGTAAAGCTGGCGCGGATCGTTTTGCGATCGCTACCTCCCCAGAAAAAAAGAATTAGAGTAAGAGTTGGATCGATCCAGGATAGACACCTTGACAGTTCCATGCGAGAACTAGGGGATGATCAACGCTACTGCCAATCAAAACCAATTGAGTTGGTATCGGGGCTGGATTCAAGGGAAGACTCGTATTTTGTTAGCTTGGGTTTTTGCGTTTCTCCTGGGGTTTACAGCGCGAGAGTTTCCAACCTGGCCAGGAGTCGCTCTCTGTTTTTTTGGGGCAGCCATTCGATTTTGGGCGAGCGGTTATTTGAGAAAAGATTCCCGTCCGGCTGTGGGTGGGCCTTATGCTTGGGTGAGAAATCCTCTTTATCTGGGGACTTATCTGATGGCATTGGGAGTTGCTTGGGCCATTCAGAATTGGATCCTACTTGTGGTGATCAGTGTTGTTTTCGCGGCGATTTATCACTTCATTATTTTGGACGAGGAGACAAAGCTTCGAAAAATCTTTGGCGAACCCTATCTCACCTATTCTGCCCAGGTGCCTCGGTTTTTTCCTAGGGTTGGGTTTCCTTGGATTCCATCTCAAAAGATACTCCAGGCAATCAATCCTGACCTAGAGCACCATCAGTTCTCGTATGAGCTGGCAAAAAAAAATAAGGCCCACGAAGCCTTCCTGTCATTTTTTGGCCTGATTGGCTTTGTGATCATGATGGCCTATTTTTGGAAGCAGGTTTGATCCCCTAGGGGTTGAGTCAGTTGGGTGCCATGTCGGTGTTGCACAAACGTTCTTACGAGACTGTGAGTGGGCTGTTACTGGGTCGTTAAATGACGCTTACCCTTGAGCATTCGAATTCTTTGGGCTATGGTCCCAATACTAAATGGAGGAATGACCTTGAAAGAAATTTTAAATGAGGGCCCTCGTCTGCGCCCTAAATCCGCCGGAGCCAAGTTTAGGCTCGAACCTGAAATGCTTGTCAAGATTCATAACATCATGGTCAAAGCCCGTGTTCTGGAAGAGCGATTGATTCGGATGTATAAGCAATCCGATGGTTACTTCTGGATTGGTGGACCTGGAGAAGAAGCATTTAATATTCCACTTGGTTTATTGGTAAAAAAGGGACAGGGACTCGATTACGATTTCCTTCATCTTCATTATCGCTCCGCAGGAATTATGACTGCCCTCGGTATGGAGCCGATCGATGCTTTGCGTCAGATGAAGAATGTGGCTACTGATCCGTTCTCGGGTGGGAGAAATTTTTCCAACCATTTCTCGCGCAAGGCGTGGAATGTCGTACCGGTCTCGTCTACGATTGAAACCCAGTACTTGACAGCTATTGGTTCGGGGATAGCCCACAAACGGCATGGAGGTTCAGCGATTACCATCGTGAACGGCGGTGATGCTGGAACTGCAGAAGGGGATTTTGCCTCCTGCCTGATTTGGTCGACGCGTCCAGTGAATGAGTTGCCCATGTTGATTATTGTCACCAATAATCAGTGGGGGATTTCAACTCCTGCTGCAACGCAGCATGGTGAGAAATCGATTACGGATCGCGGAAAGGCCTTTGGGATGAAGACCGCTGTGATTAACGGGAACGATGTCGAGGAGTCCTATTTTGGTTTACAAGAGGCCATGAATTACGTTCGTCAGGAACGGAAGCCGTTCTTAATTGAATCTCGCGTTTCCCGTTTATACGGTCATAGTTCTGCAACGGGTTGCAATTATATTTCGGAAGAAGCTGATTGTTTGACTTTGTTTGAATCTAAGCTGGAAGCAGCGCAGATCCTGTCTCGTAAGGAAATGGATCAGGTTCGTGAGAATTACAATGCTGAGATGCTTGAGATTTCTCAAAAAGTGAAGCAAGAGCCACTCCCTGATGGTTCAACGATCTACGATCATGTTTATACCGGACAGAAGGGAAGGTACTGGTAATGGCAACTCTCGTTCAAGCCATTCGCATGGCGCTTCACTATGGTGAAACCCATCTAGGCGTTAAGGATATTTTTGGTGAAGACGTGGGCGCACCCCTCGGAGGAGTGTTCACTGCGTCTCAAGGATTGAAGAATAGTTGGAACTCGCCTCTCGATGAGCGTGGAATTATTGGTGCCGCTATCGGTTTGGGGCTCTCTGGGGATCGCTGCGTTGCTGAAATTCAGTTCTGTGACTACATCTACAATACGATCGACATGTTGAAGTTGGGTGGAATGCAGTGCTGGTCGTCGAATGGCGATTGGTCTTTGCCGATGACCGTGATGACGCCAGTAGGTAGCGGTATTCGAGGTTCGATTTACCACTCTCATTCGTTTGATGCTGCAATGACGCATATTCCTGGTTGGAAAATCGTGATGCCATCCAATCCCTTGGATGCCTACGGTTTGATGATTGCGTGCATGAAAGAACCGAATCCTACGATGTATTTGAAGCCGAAAGCTTTGATGCGGGTTC
>CAINWE010000403.1 GCA_903854365.1 Oligoflexia bacterium | reverse complement strand
TTTCTTTTTTATTTCAAGATCGACGAGTTGCCACTCGCGCGGATTGCTTCCATCTGCAAGGCTTGGAGATGTTGGGTGGCTCGGAATGCCGCTTCCGTCATTTGGTCCATTTGAGACTTTGAAAAGGTTTGGCCTTCTGCGGTGCCTTGTACTTCGACTAATTGATCTTTTCCCTGCACGACGAAGTTCATGTCTACGTCTGCGGAGGAGTCTTCCTCATAGTCTAAGTCCACGAGAACTTCTCCGGTCTTGATGCCGACGCTAATGGCTGAAACCGTGTTCAGCCAGACCGAGCGAGGGATTTTGCCGTCTTGGATGAGTTTTTCGAGGGCGAGTGAAAGGGCGACGCATCCCCCAGTAATGGATGCGGTTCGGGTACCCCCATCTGCTTGTAATACATCACAATCGATGGTGATGGATCGTTCACCGAGTTGATTGAGGTCGAGTGTCGATCTGAGTGCCCTGCCGATCAGCCGTTGAATTTCCTGAGTTCTTCCGGAAACCTTCTCGCGATCGCGTTTCGATCGTGTGTGAGTTGCTCGAGGGAGCATTGAGTATTCCGCAGTAATCCAGCCTTTGCCCTTACCTTTGAGCCAGTTCGGCACTGAGTCCTCGATCGATGCGGTGCAGAGGACATGGGTGTGGCCTGCACGGATTAAGACTGACCCCTCCGCATAGCGATTGACGTGGGTTTCGAGAGTGATGGGTCTCAGATCCAAGGGGCCTCGACCAGCAGGTGTTCGCTGACTCATTTCATTTACCTCAAGTTTATTGTATGTCTCGAGGGATGTACCATACTCTTTCAAGCTTGTGGATTGAACTCTTACGCAAGGGACTCGCCGAGGATGGCCAACCCTGGGATTGGACCAGCTTGGGGTTAAAATCTCCTCGGGGCCATTCAGAGGCTCATGTCTTAGCGAAATCCGATGGGGTCTGGGCTGCGCAGACTCTGACCGAATGTCTGCCTGAAGTATTTTCGCGCGTTCAGGTCGAATCTTTTTTGAGCGACGGCTCAACGTTTAAAAAGGGTGAATCCCTCGTCCGGTTTAAGGGACCTATCGGTACTCTTCTGGCTTTGGAACGACCGTTTTTGAATCTTGCGGCTTATGTCAGTGGTATCGCGTCGATGACCCAAGCCATGGTCAATCAGGTGAAGAGAGCAGGGCTTGATCGTCCTCCTCGGGTGACGTTGACTCGAAAAACGCTTCCGGGTTATCGCGATATCGCCGTGCACGGGGTGCGGGTCGGCGGAGGCTTCCCTCACCGAGTGAGTCTTTCAGGGGGCGTTTTAATAAAAGAAAATCACGTTGCAGCCGCGGGTAACATAGAGGCCGCAGTTCGGGCGGCTCGATCCGCAGCACCCCATGGGCTGAAAATTGAGCTTGAAGTGCGAGATCGCGGCGAATTGGATCAGGCCATCTTAAGCCGTGTGGACGGAGTACTTCTGGATAATTTTTCTTCTGAGCAAGTCCGAGAGGCAGTAGAAGTGATTCGAGCACAAGGGAACGGGATGTTCATTGAGGTGTCGGGCGGAATTACTCTAAAAACGATTGCGGATTATGCGATTTCTGGAGTCGACGTTCTTTCAGTCGGGGCGCTCACTCATTCTGCTTCGAGTGTGGATCTTTCGTTTTTAGTGGATGGATAGGAGCAGTTCGGGATGAGTTTTGCTAACCAGATCATCGATCGCTGTCGATCGACCAACGACTTGGCTAAGAGCCTGGCCGAAAAGGGTGATCCCCACGGTACTTGGGTTTCTGCGCGGACCCAAGATGCGGGGCGGGGGCGCCTTGCTAGGAAATGGGCCTCGCTCGAGGGCAATCTTTTCTTGTCGTACGTAGCTCGAATCGAGCCACGAGACCTGTGGAGTTGGATTCCTTTGACTACTTCAGTTGCGATCGTAGGGTATTTGGCAGAGCGCTTCCCTCATGGGGAATTTAGAATTAAGTGGCCCAATGATATTTTGGCGACCCAGCAGGGGGTCGCCGCAAAATTGGGCGGAATCTTATGTGAAGGTACGAGTTCATCGCGCCCTTATGTTGTAGTGGGAGTCGGATTGAACTGCCTTCAGTCTCCAGTCTCGGAAGAGATGGGGCAGCCGGTGACCGATTTGACGAGTTGTGCGAAGGCGGGAATCATTACGGCGGACGACATCAGGACGGGACTGCTTGAAAATTTAGATTTGGCGTTTGGCCGCTTGATGACTGAAGGCAAGAGTTGGATTGCCTCAGCCTATGATCAACGGAGTTTTTATGAAGAGGGTGCAGAGTTAACCTGGGGTACTCCGCCGGCAACGGGACGAGTCGTTGGGTTAGGCGAATCGGCTGAGCTACTGGTAAAGTCGTCGACCGGTGAAGTGCGTCGGCTTTTTTCTGATGAGGTGCGGGTGCGAACCCGGGCAGTTAGTGGGGCTTCGTCTCAGCGTCGGTCAGGAGACGATGAATTTCCTCTTTGATCACTTTTTCGGCGATTGCGGGTAGAATAGCTTTCGCCATTTTTTCAAGGGAAGCATGCACTTGCTGCTGGATGAGCTTCTCTAAGTCATCGGGTTTTAGACTGGGAGTGTGACCGCTTGCTTGGTTTGAGTTCGTAGTTTCTCTGGTGGGGGCGG
>CAINWE010000402.1 GCA_903854365.1 Oligoflexia bacterium | reverse complement strand
TGGCGAAGAAAGTAGTTGGTCAAATCAAACTTCAAATTCCAGGCGGCCAAGCTAATCCAGCACCTCCAGTAGGTCCGGCATTAGGTCAACGCGGCGTGAATATTATGGAGTTCTGTAAGGCTTTCAATGCCAAGACCCAGGATCAAAAGGGAATGATCATTCCGGTCATTATCACGGTTTATTCGGATCGTTCCTTTACTTTCGTGACAAAGACCCCTCCAGCTTCAATTTTGCTTTTGAAGGCGGCCAAAATCGAAAAGGGTTCTAAAGAGCCGAATAAGACTAAGGTCGGCAAGGTTACAAAAAAACAGGTTGAAGAAATCGCTAAGCTGAAAATGCCAGACTTGAACGCTGGCAGTGTAGAAGCCGCAATGAGAACAATCGCCGGTACTGCTCGAAGCGCAGGCATTACCGTAGTTGATTAGGTCGTCGCGAATAATCATGAGATAAGTGGGAGCCTGCTTTCATGCATGCGTTTGAACCACGGAGATAAATATGAGTGAAGCAGAGAAGAAGAAATTCGAAGTCAGTAGCAAGCACGGCAAAAAATATTTGAACGCTCTCGAGAAAGTCTCGTTAGGGAAGAAGTATACCGTTGCTGAAGCTTTTAATATGATTCCTGAAATAGCCTACGCGAAGTTTGATGAGGCGGTTGATGTTTCCTTTAATCTTGGCGTTGACCCCAAGCATGCCGATCAAATGGTGAGAGGCGCTGTTGTCCTTCCTCATGGAATTGGTAAATCTGTTCGAGTTGCTGTTTTAGCTAAGGGCGACAAGGCTAAAGAGGCAGCCGCAGCCGG
This sequence comes from Oligoflexia bacterium, assembly GCA_903854365.1. GTDB lineage: Bacteria > Bdellovibrionota > UBA1018 > UBA1018 > UBA1018 > CAINWE01. The sequence goes on along the minus strand of CAINWE010000402.1, from coordinate 7,143 downwards.
CGCGGATACAGTCGGAGCTGAAGACTTAATCGAGAAGATTGCAGGCGGTTGGTTCGAGTTTGACAAAATGGTGGCCACACCGGACATGATGGTTGCTGTGTCGAAAATTGGTAAATTGCTGGGACCTAAAGGACTTATGCCGAATCCAAAGCTTGGCACCGTTACCTTTGATGTTGCTAAGGCTGTGAAAGAGCAGAAGCTGGGTAAGGTGGAGTACAGGACTGAAAAAACTGGGATTATCCACGTTGCCATCGGGAAGAAATCCTTCGGAGCTGAAAAGTTGAAGGATAATTTCAACGCGCTCGCTGGGGTGATTGTGAAGGCGAAGCCTCCGACCAGTAAGGGTACCTATATCAAGAATATTACACTCTCGACCACGATGAGCCCTGGTATCACCGTTGATCCAATGGATGCGATGGCCTCTGCTGGTTTGGCTTAGTGATTTGCAGGTTAATCCGTAAAAAATTATTAAAATAATGAGGTCAATATAATGAATCGCGCAGAGAAGACTCAGCTTGCTAGCGAGTTGAAAGATAAGTTTTCGAGGGCTCAGGTTGCCATCTTCGCAGACTATAAAGGGCTGACCGCTAGTCGTGTAGATGACTTGAGACGCCTGCTGAGGACCGAAAAGGTTGAAGCTAAGGTTTTGAAGAATAATGTAGCCCGTCTTGTAACTAAAGACGGTTCCATGGGTACGGAAGCACAGGCCCTCATGGACTCAGTTGTGGGTCCTACTTTGGTGGCTTTTGCGTTCGGTGATCCTGCCGCAGCTGCAAAGGTACTGCATAAGTTTGCTCAGGATAATGAGGCTCTCAAGTTAAAAGATAGCCTTATGGGTCAAAAGCGGATCGACGCGTCTGGAGTTGAAGCGCTTGCAAAGCTTCCTAGCAAAGAGGTTCTGGTGGCGCAGTTGTTGGGTACCATGAATGCGCCAGTCAGGAACTTTGTCGGTGTGCTCGCAGCTGTGCCTCGTGGGCTGGTCACAGTGTTGTCGGCAATTGAGAAAAAGAAAGCTGAGTCTCAGTCCTGATGCCTGGACTGTAGAGTCTTGATTTCAACTGGTAGTCAAGGAGACTGCTAGCAATCGGGTCCTAATATTAGAACTAGAGGGACCAACGCCCAAAGCTAGGAAGGCTTAGGGTGCGAAGTAAATGAGGTAATTAAATGTCTACAGCAATTTCTAAGGAACAAGTTGTTTCTTTCATCGAAAACATGTCCGTACTCGAGCTCTCCCAGTTAGTAAAGGAACTGGAAACTAAGTTTGGTGTTTCTGCTGCTGCCCCTATGGCGATGGCTGTTATGCCAGGTGCAGGAGCTGCTGGTCCAGCTGCAGAAGCTAAGACCGAATTCACAGTTGTGCTCGCTGCTGCTGGTGAAAAGAAGATCAACGTGATTAAAGAAGTTCGTGCAATCACTGGACTAGGCTTGAAAGAAGCTAAAGATCTCGTTGAAGGCGCGCCAAAGCCGTTAAAAGAAGGCGTGAACAAGCAAGAAGCTGACGATATTAAGAAGAAGCTTGAAGCAGAAGGCGCTAAGGTCGAGATTAAGTAATCGCGATTTGCCGTCTTTTTTAGTCCCTCTGGTTCAAAAATCGTACCGGGCCCTTGCCTTCTGGATGTAATCAGGTAGGCTGGGGTCCGTTATTGAATTTGTCTATCTTTTTGTAGGAGCAAGTATGAGTTCCATAGTTTCGGAAAATCGTCGCGTTCGTAAAGATTTCTCTAAAATCGTCTCCCCAGTGGAGATTCCGAATCTGATAGAGCTTCAACGGAAGTCCTATGAAAAATTTCTGCAAGCCGACGCTCCGGCAAATCGGCGCGATAACTCGGGGTTGCAGGCTGTCTTTAAGTCAGTATTCCCTATTGAAGACTTCAATCGCACGGCTTCTTTGGAATTTGAAAGCTATGTGCTTGAAAGGCCAAAGTATGACGTAGGTGAGTGCCGTCAGCGGGGTATGACCTTTGCTGCTCCTCTCAAGATAACCGTGCGCCTTGTCGTATACGAAGTTGAAGAGGAGACGGGCACACGCAATATTCGTGATATTAAGGAACAAGAAGTCTATATGGGGGAAATTCCCCTGATGACTGACGCTGGTTCTTTCATTATCAACGGCACAGAGCGGGTGATCGTCAGTCAGCTGCATCGTTCTCCGGGAGTTATTTTCGACCACGATCAGGGGAAAAGTCACTCGAGCGGGAAGATTCTTTACTCAGCTCGTATTATCCCGCATCGTGGTTCTTGGTTAGATTTTGAATTTGACCATAAGGATGTCCTTTACGCCAGAATCGACCGCAAGCGTAAGCTGCCTGCCACGATCATTTTGCGTGCGTTCGGGATGTCGACCCAAGAGATTTTGAACTATTTCTACCGTGTTGAGACTCTCGCCCTTGATGAGAGCGGCAAATGTTACAAGGTGGTGGACCTCGATATCCTCGGCGGTCAGCGCGCAGAAGAGGATATTCTTGATCCTAAGACTGGCGAAGTCATCGTAAAGAAGAACCGCAAATTCACCAAGGCAGTTATTCGAAAAATTCAGGATGCGAATATTACGCGCCTTGAAGTTCCTATGGAGGCGGTCGTTGGTCGCGTGGCCTCTGAAGATACCGTCGATGAGCGAACCGGAGAGGTTTTGCTGGAGACGAATCATGAGTTGAGCGCTGAGAAGGTAAAGGAGCTGCTTGCTCGCGGCGTTCATCAAGTCAAGGTTATCTTCACAGATAATCTCAGTTACGGCGCGTTTGTTCGCGACACCCTTTTGCTGGATAAGGTTGCTAGTCCCGAGGAAGCGCTGATCGAAATTTATAAGAGGATGAGACCGGGTGATCCTCCGACGGTAGAAGCAGCAAAGTTGTTGTTTGAAAATTTATTTTTCAATGCCGATCGGTACGATCTGTCTCGCGTTGGTCGTTTAAAGCTGAATTATAAGTTTCCTGAGAACGCCGTCCCGGCTGAGAATACGGTTCTGACCAAAGCCGATATTTTGTCGACCTTGTTCTACTTGTGTGAGCTGAATAATGGTCGCGGGACTATTGACGATATCGATCACCTGGGTAATAGGCGTGTCCGCGCAGTGGGTGAATTGATCGAAAATCAGTATCGCATCGGCCTAGTTCGAATGGAGCGAGCGATCAAAGAGCGAATGAGTATTCAAGAGATTGAGACTCTGATGCCTCATGATTTGATTAATCAGAAGCCAGTTTCAGCGGTCGTTAAAGAATTTTTTGGTTCGAGTCAGTTGTCCCAATTCATGGACCAGACTAATCCGCTTTCGGAGGTCACGCACAAGAGGCGACTCTCTGCGCTTGGGCCAGGTGGTTTGACGCGAGAACGAGCCGGCTTCGAAGTACGTGACGTTCATAATACCCACTATGGCAGAATTTGCCCGATTGAGACCCCTGAAGGGCCAAACATCGGGTTGATCGCGAGCTTATCCACGTATGCAAGGGTGAATGAGTTTGGGTTCATCGAGACTCAGTACCGCGTCGTTGAAGGCAAGGACGTCTCTGAAGAGATTCGGTTTTTCACAGCGACTGAGGAAGAAAATAAGATTATTGCTCAGGTCGCTCCAGATGCTTTGCGGGTTGGCAAGCTGTCCGGTGAATTAATCTCTGCACGACGTAAGGGGGATTTCGCCTTAGTTAATCCTGACGACGTTGAGTTGATGGACGTGTCCGCAAATCAATTGGTTTCGATTGCTGCATCGTTGATTCCTTTTCTTGAGCACGATGATGCTAACCGGGCATTGATGGGATCGAACATGCAGCGCCAGGCTGTTCCACTCATTAGAACTCATGCGCCTTTGGTGGGTACAGGAATTGAGCGGATTGTCGCACGGGATTCAGGTCAAATCATTTTGAATCGTCACCAGGGCGAAGTCATCATGGTTGACGGGACCAAGATTGTAGTGCGTCGCGAGCATTCAGAAGCGGATGAGGTGGGTTCAGACGTTGATATTTATAATTTGACGAAGTATCAGCGGTCCAACCAAAATACCTGCGTCACTCAGCGGCCGGTGGTGAATGTTGGCGACGTTGTTAAGTCTGGCGACGTTCTAGCTGATGGTCCAGCCACGGATGCCGGGGAACTAGCCTTGGGTCAAAACGTGTTAATCGCCTTTATGCCCTGGAGCGGTTACAACTTTGAAGACTCGATTTTGATTTCTGAACGCTTAATTAAGGAAGATACTTTTACGTCCATTCACATCGAGGAGTTCGAGTGTGTAGCGCGTGATACTAAGTTGGGCAAAGAAGAGATTACGCGGGATATTCCAAATGTGGGCGAAGAGGCCTTGAAGGACCTCGATCAGAGTGGGATCATTCGTATCGGCGCTGAAGTTAAGCCGGGCGACATTTTGGTGGGCAAGGTGACGCCTAAGGGAGAAACTCAGTTGTCGCCGGAAGAAAAGCTTTTACGGGCGATCTTCGGCGAAAAAGCGGGTGATGTGAGGGATACTTCGCTTCGCGTGCCGTCCGGCGTTCAAGGCATTGTTATCAATGCTCAGGTTTTTGCTCGAGAGGGTACTGAGCCTGACGAGCGATCCAAGGCGATTCTTGAAGATGCTATTGCTCGGATCCGACGCGATGAGAAGATCGAAATTGAAGCGATCCGTCAGTCCGCACTCAATAAGATCGTTCATTCGCTCCAGGGTGCTGTAACCACCGGAAAGCTTTTGTCCGAGGATGGTTCAGAGGAGCTGTTAAAGAAGGGTCAGGTTTTGGAGCATTCGACGCTCGTCAATATTCCTTTCGACCTTTTGGGGTTCATTCCTGTGAAGGACGAGTTGGAGCAGGATGTCACCGCCGTGATGAAGACGGCAAAGGAGAAGATCGAGGCTGTTCGGTACGTGTTCAAGGAGAAGACCGATAAGCTCAAGCGGGGCGATGAGTTGGCTCCCGGTGTGATCAAAATGGTTAAGGTTCAAATTGCTATCAAGCGCCGACTACAAGTCGGCGACAAGATGGCAGGTCGACACGGTAATAAAGGGGTCGTGAGCCGTATCCTTCCTATGGAAGATATGCCGTTCATGGCAAACGGTACTCCCGTGGACATGGTATTGAATCCGCTTGGGGTTCCTTCCCGTATGAACATCGGTCAGCTCCTCGAGGTCACTTTGGGCTGGGCTGCCCACGGGATTGGGGAAAAGGTGAACGCTTACCTGGAGAATTTCAATGCAACTGGTTTGCGAAAACTTCTCAAGGAAACCTATAGTCACGCTGAAGTCGATCGTTACGTGGACCATGCATCGGAAGCCGAGCTGAAAAAGATGGCTACTCATCTTCGGGGCGGTATCCATGTCGCTACTCCTGTCTTTGACGGAGCGAGTGAGAAGGACATCGAAGGCATGCTGAACGTTGCGGAACTACCTACACGCGGTCAGACGACTCTCTATGATGGGGTTTCTGGTGAGCCGTTTGCTGAGGATGTGACCGTCGGTATCATGTACATGCTGAAGCTTCATCACTTGGTCGAAGAAAAGATTCATGCTCGAAGTATTGGGCCGTACAGCTTGGTCACCCAGCAGCCGCTGGGTGGTAAGGCGCAGTTCGGGGGTCAGAGACTCGGAGAAATGGAAGTATGGGCGCTCGAAGCTTATGGGGCTGCCTATGGTCTGCAGGAGTTTCTCACCGTGAAGTCTGACGACGTCACTGGCCGAAATCGAATGTACGAGGCGATCGTGAAGGGCGAGCAGTTGCTTGAGCCCGGGTTGCCAGAGTCCTTTAACGTGCTCGTAAAAGAACTGCAAAGTCTTGCTTTGAACGTCGAACTGATCGAAGAAGACGCTAAAGAGCTTAAAGCCGAATTGATTTAATTAGTCAGGAGCTAAAATGAAAGATCTTCTTAACTTTTTTGATAAGCCTAAGGATCCATTGAGTTTCGCTGGAATTCGGATCTCCTTGGCTTCCCCCGAAAAGATTCGGGAGTGGTCGTTTGGTGAGGTTAAAAAGCCGGAGACTATCAATTATCGGACTTTTAAGCCCGAGCGGGATGGGCTGTTCTGCGCAAAGATTTTCGGACCTGTTAAGGATTACGAATGTAATTGCGGAAAATATAAGAGGATGAAACATCGCGGCGTAGTCTGCGAAAAGTGCGGTGTTGAAGTCATTCAGTCTAAGGTGCGTCGTGAGCGCCTTGGGCATATTGAGTTGGCCACTCCTGTCGCGCATATCTGGTTTTTGAGGTCGCTTCCTTCCAGAATTGGTGCCCTGCTGGACATCACTTTGAAAGATCTTGAGAAGGTATTGTACTGCGAAGCCTACTTGGTACTAGATCCAGGCAATAGCGGCGTTGAGGAGAACTCCGTTGTATCTGAGGAGAAGTATTCTCAACTCATCAAAGACGGTTTTAGTTTTACCGCAGGTATGGGCGGTGAGGCTATCCGCGATATTCTGAAGAAGGTAGATGTTGAGGTCATGTCCCGGCAGCTTCGAAGAGAATTGAAGCAGACCTCATCGGAAGCTCAGCGGACTAAGGTTTCGAAGCGTCTTAAAGTAGTTGAATCGTTTAAGATGAGCGTCTCGAATCGGCCTGAGTGGATGATGTTGGATGTTATTCCAGTGATTCCACCAGAATTGCGGCCGTTGGTTCCCCTGGATGGCGGGCGGTTCGCAACCTCTGATTTGAACGATCTCTATCGACGTGTGATCAATAGAAATAACCGATTGAGAAGGTTGATGGAGCTCAATGCTCCAGAAATCATTATTCGCAACGAGAAGCGAATGTTGCAGGAGTCGGTTGACGCCTTGTTTGATAACGGCCGCCGCGGAAAAACCTTCACCGGTCCTAACAAGAGGCCTTTGAGATCTCTTTCTGACATGTTGAAGGGGAAGCAGGGTCGCTTTAGGCAGAACCTGTTGGGTAAACGCGTTGACTATTCTGGTCGCTCCGTAATCGTTGTGGGTCCAGAGTTGAGGCTTCATCAGTGCGGTTTGCCGAAGGTGATGGCCCTCGAGCTTTTCAAGCCGTTTATTTACAATAAGCTTTCGGAGTACGGTTACGTCACCACTATTAAATCTGCGAAGAAGATGGTGGAAAAGCAGAGACAGGAAGTCTGGGATATTCTTGAAGAAGTCGTTAAGGAACATCCAGTCCTCTTGAATCGAGCTCCGACTCTCCACCGTCTTGGTATTCAAGCATTTGAGCCGG
>CAINWE010000401.1 GCA_903854365.1 Oligoflexia bacterium | reverse complement strand
GCCTGCAATAATTTCTAATAATTCCTTGGTGATTCCTGCCTGACGCTGCTTGTTATACTGCAGCGTGAGTCGCCGAATCATTTCTCCTGCGTTCTTCGTAGCATTTTCCATCGCGGACATCCGCGCACCATGCTCTCCAGCCTGCGACTCTAATAAGACTCTAAAGAGCTGAATGGCAAAATTCTTTTGAAGCAACTCACCCAAGACCTCTTCTGCGCTCGGCTTAATAATAGCGTTCAAGATTTTCACCCCTGAACTCTCTGCCGAATCTGCCGTGGACCGCAAGGGCAAGAAATCTTCAACTACAGACTTCTGAGAAGCGGCATTCTTAAACTCATTATAGAAAAGTTTGACCTCATCGACTTCTGAATTCAGGAACCGACCCACCAAAAGATCAGCAAACTTTCTCGCCTTAGCGAAAGTAATCTTGCCGCCAAACTCAGGGTAGTAGCCTGCAATCTTCACTGGCCTGTTTTTGAAAAAGTCGTGCCCCTTCTTTCCGACAAACGCGAGCTCAACAATCACTCCTGCCTCACTGGCCATCTGCGTCAGCCACCGCTGACAGGATTTAATTACAGAACTGTTAAATCCTCCGCAGAGGCCCCGATCTGAGGTCACCACAACCGCTAGAATCCTGCGCTCAGAGCCCACTGGACCCTGCCTCAGCAGTGGGTACTTGTCTGCCAAATCACCCAAACCGCTAGTCGCGCTCAACTCTCGAATCAACTCCGAGGCTGAGCGGGCGTACGGCCGCTGATTCTGAATCGCTTCTTGGGCACGGCGCAATTTGGCAGCAGACACCATTTTCATGGCTTTGGTCGTTTGCTGCGTATTTTTTACCGTACCGATACGCTTTTTTAAATCTTTGATGCTGGCCATGAAAGCTCTCTCCGTCCCTTAGCCAACTAGGCTAGGAATACCCCATCGAACTCCTTAAACGCCTGCTCCATCTTTCTCTTGAGAGCGTCGTCAATTTTCCCGCTAGTCACAATTTCGCTGTAAATTTCAGGATGCGTCTTCTCAATGAAGGCAGCTAATTGACTCTCGTAATCCTTCAGGCGGTCGATCGGATACTTATCTAAGAACCCATTAGTTCCAGCATAAATAATAACCACTTGGCGCTCGACCGACATCGGGACGTATTGACCTTGCTTGAGAATCTCGGTTAGTCGCTGGCCGCGCGCCAGCTGCTTCTGAGTAGCGGCATCGAGGTCACTACCGAATTGGGCAAACGCGGCTTTTTCTCGGTACTGCGCTAGCTCCAATCGCAATGTACCTGCAACCTGCCGCATTGCCTTGATTTGAGCACTGCCACCCACACGAGAAACAGAAATCCCGACGTTGACTGCGGGTCGAACACCCGAGTAAAACAAATCAGTCTCGAGGAAAATCTGACCATCAGTAATCGAAATCACGTTTGTCGGAATATACGCAGAAACGTCTCCGGCCTGAGTCTCAATGATTGGCAAAGCAGTCAGAGAACCTCCACCCAGTGCGTCCGACAGCTTAGCTGCTCGCTCTAGCAGACGGGAATGCAAGTAAAACACGTCCCCAGGATAAGCCTCACGACCTGGCGGTCTACGCAACAACAACGAAAGCTGTCGGTAAGCTTGGGCCTGCTTAGTAAGATCATCGTATACAATTAGGGCATGCTTGCCATTATCCCTAAACCATTCCCCAATCGTAACACCGGTGTAGGCGGCGAGAAACTGAAGCGGCGCCTGGTCTGCAGCAGTAGCCGCAACGACAATGGTATGCTCTAAAGCACCACTTTCCTTCAACTTGTCCACAACCTGTGCGACCGTGGATTGCTTTTGCCCAATAGCGACATAAATACAATAAACGCCGCGACCCTTCTGGTTGATGATCGTATCGAGTGCAACGGCGGTCTTCCCTGTTTGACGATCGCCAATAATTAATTCACGTTGGCCTCGTCCGATCGGAATCATCGAATCAATCGCCTTCAGGCCCGTTTGCAAAGGTTCTTTGACAGACTGCCTTCCGACGATGCCAGGAGCCTTGACTTCAACTTTGCGGAAATGAGTTGCGTGAAGATCCCCCTTTCCGTCGATTGGAACACCCAAAGCATTAACGACTCGGCCTAACAACTCAGTGCCTACAGGAACTTGAACAATTTTGTTAGTGCGCTTAACAGTCGAACCTTCTTTAATCTGGGTATCGTCTCCAAGAATCGCGATCCCCACACTCTCTTCTTCGAGATTGAGAATCATTCCGCCTACGCCGTTTCCAAAATCAACCAACTCTCCGGCCATAGCTTTGTCCAGGCCGTAAACCTTGGCGACTCCGTCTCCAACGGCCATAACAGTGCCTGTTTCAGAGACATCCAACCTTTTTTCAAAATTCGCGAGCTGCGACTTGAGAATCTGCGTTATTTCTTCAGGACGAACACGAGTTTGCATAGCTTCCTCTAAACAATTGAACTCTATAACCTAGGCTCGGGCGCTCTGCGCCCCAGCCATTAAATGGTCATGAAGTTTTTGGAGTTGAGAACGAAGTGAACCGTCATAGGTCACTCCGTTTACGGTGACTTGAATTCCTGCCAGGAGAGAAGGATCGGTTGTCACACGGAATGTCACCTTCTTCCCGAGTTTATGACTAAACGCCTTCACTAAATTTTCTAAATCCGCTCCATTCATAGCATTCGCAGCAACAAGATGACCAAAAACTCCACCCTCGGCCTCAAGCCGAACTTGTTCCCATGAATCATGAATTGCCTTAATCGCGGAAAGCCGATTTTTCTTAGCCAGCAAAACGAGAAATCCCTGGAAGGCGTGGCTCAATCCCAATTTCTCAGAAACGGCCTTAGATACAAGCACCTTCTCCTGAGTCGTTGTCAGCGCTG
>CAINWE010000400.1 GCA_903854365.1 Oligoflexia bacterium | reverse complement strand
TGGCATTTGACGAGAGTGGTGATGTAGACCTCTTCGCGGCGGAGCCCCATGGCTTCGATCATGCGGTCCAACAGTTGCCCAGCTGAGTCTACAAAAGGCCTCCCTTGGAGATCTTCGACTGCGCCAGGGGCTTCTCCCACGAAAAGGAGGCGGGCGTGGGGATTGCCCTCGCCAAAAACGACCTGCTTGCGTTTGTCGCAGAGACTGCACCGTCGGCAGTCCGAAAGCTCTTGTTGAACCGTCTGGAGGTTGTCCTCAGCGGGGCCCGGGATCAGGCCTTGGCTTTGCGAATGGACGCCCATGAGGATAGCGCGTTTCGGGAGAAACCCGTACCAGAGCTGACGGTGAAATTGAGTCATGGTCGGCACTATCCCTAATGTTCAGAGCATTGTCAAAGGGGGACGGAAGCACGGGGACGAACCTTTCTGTCTGGTTTATTCTGCTTGGTTTACAATACCTGATTTAATTAGTATACTAATGGTCCCTGATCGTGTTAGAGATCAGACTGGGTAGGGTTTTGGGGAGTGAAAAAGCGTGATGAATATGATTTTTAGGTTTTTTGCCGTTCAAGGGTTGGTCTTTTTGGGGTTTGCAGGGCCTGCATTCGCTCATCAGATCGTTGGTGAGCGAATTGTGCACCACCACAGGCAGGCACTCATCCATGAGGCACGAGCTAGTCATGCGAGTTTGAAAGTGAACGAGTTGCAGTGGCAATTCGATCATTTGATCGAGCAAATGCGACAACCAGTCGATGTTTCAGTGGCTAAACCCCAAGCGATCCAGAGAGTTGCTACTTTTCCTAGTAATCAACCCATGACCGTTTTGAGGTTCATGGAGCAAGAGCGCCTCTCAATCCTCAGAAAAACTCAAGAGCGGGAATGGTATCTCAGGCAGCAGGTAGTGCAACAGCGGATTGAGTTCATGGCTGCGGAGAAGGAAAGAATCCAAAGTGATCGAATCCGTTTTGAACTAGCGGACCGAGTTCATCGGTCTGCCAATGTGCACCATCAGGGAGCCCGGCACGCATGGACGAGGGTGAGTCAAACCTCCGGTTTCTTTCATCCTTTTAGAAAAGCCCGTCTTAGGACCGAAGCGGAAAGGCTCAGTCATCAAGCTGCTGAGGCAACTGCTGCCGCTCAAGCGCTGGACCCTCACTTTTCTATGTCTCAATCACCCCGTCAGCTTTGAGGTCATTTAGTGCAACTTGTGGGTCAAAAGTCTGGGCTTGATCGTACTGCATTCGAGGCAGCGGGCGGTCTCCTGAGTCAAGTTCTTGGCAAAGTCGGTCATGTGTGTGAAGTGGAGGTTGGCACCGCAGACCGAGCAGTGAGAGTATCTGGCAACGACTTCCTTTGCGGTGCCAAAGAACTGGAAGGGTACTTCTATTTCTTCTGGGGTTTCATCCAAAAAGGAATCATTGAACTCATCCATGTTCTTTATCCTCCATCCATTGAATCTAGGTTGCTTCGTGGGCCATTGTGGTTGTGGCCGTGAGTTTGGGAACCAAGATCGACCTCACTCACAGGTAATTCTTCGGAGCGGACCCTCGATTACTCAACGGTAAAGTTTTGCCGGGTCAGGTTTTGATGAAGAGTCGGTCGTAAAAATTGCGTTGGGGCCTCGAATCATGGAAAATAAGGGAATCATGTGGTTCCTTTTTTTGACCTGGTTAGCGAGTCCTCCTGTTCTTGCATCGGTGGATGACAGGCCTGTTGAAAAACAAGTGCGTGTGCGCATCTTAGAGAAGATCGAGGGGGTTCAACTGCAAGGGGGCCTGTTGAAAGCATCCAGTGGTGCTGGATCACAAGGTGTCGTACCGGCGAGGTCCGAAGTTAATTGGCAGTTGACTTGCCAGAACGGGGAAGTCGATGCGTTAGATTCAAAAAGCGTGAGCTCAAAAGGAGGCTCAAGCTCCCGCTCAGTCTCAAAACACAGAGAGCTCGGCGCCAGTGTGGTTTTTCGGCCCGTCGCTGAAAAAATTTCGGTCAATCAACGGGATTATCGAGGCGAAATTGAAATTCGAGCCCTAGGAGATCGATGTGATGTCATTGGCCATCTGAATCTCGAAGATTATTTGATGGGCGTAGTGAGTTCAGAAGTATCCGCCCAGTGGAGTGAGGAGTCTCTCGCAGCACAAGCGGTTGCTGCCCGGACCTATGCTTATTTTCAGATGCATGCGGCAGCTGAGAAGCGCGCTCCCTTTGATCTCGACGCTGATGTGAAAGATCAGGTGTATGGTGGGCTAGCTAAGGAAAATTTTCGTTCCTCTCAAAGTGTAGAAAAAACCCGAGGCATTGTTTTGACTGCCGCATCTGGGAATCGTCCGTATCCGATTAAAGCCTTTTATCATTCAACTTGCGGCGGAGAGACTGAGTTGCCGGAGCGGGTCTGGGGAGCAAAATATCCGGGATTTAAGAGAAAAATCTTCTGCTCGTTTTGTAGAAAGGCGCCATCTTTTTCTTGGACTTTAGAGTTGAGTGCCGCTGAGATTGTATCCGCCATTCGCCGAGGGTTTAAAAATCGGGACTCGTCTAAGAATGGTTTGCTATCCGAGTCCGGTCTGAAAGTGAAATCAGATCTGTTCATGGCAGAGCATCTCTTAGAAGTTCGGCCGGCTTTTGGATTCCTGAATCAGCGAGTGAGCGACGTGGTGACGACTTGGAAGGGGCAACGGGGACCTTTCACCCTGAAAATTAAGGCCTCTCAGTTGAGAGATTGGATTGGATTTTCTCGGCTGAAGAGTACGTGGTTTCGGGTACAGCCAAAATGGAGCCGCGCGGGGATTAAAAGCTACGTGTTTGCCGGGCATGGCAATGGCCATGGCGTCGGGATGTGCCAATGGGGGGTTAAAGAAATGGGAGCCCAGGGGTATCGA
>CAINWE010000399.1 GCA_903854365.1 Oligoflexia bacterium | reverse complement strand
GGCAAGGTTGAAAGGCGTCAGATACCTTCAAGTTTGACCGAAAAGGTCCCGCTATGCTTTTTGAATTTTCAAAGGCCCTTACCCACTACGGAGTGAGTACACCCGATGATTAGGGATCTCTACGATAAAACGGGTGCCTTTGTCGGCGTCGCTGATGACACGGATAGAACCCTGCAAGGCTTTTACGATGCCCTTTACCAAAGGCAATCCTAACCCCCAGCCCTTTTGGTCTGCTGCCAAGCTTAAACGACGGTGCATGGTAAAGAGTTGCTTTTGATCTTCCAAGGAAATCGGTTCACCGATGTTGTGCACCTCAATGAGGGTATTGTCCTGATCTTGTTGAATGGAAATGGTAACCAGGGATTCAGGGAGCCCAAACCTGACGGCATTATGGACTAGGTTCTCCAGCATTCGACGTAAATAGTCCGAATTCCAAAATCCGATAATCGATTCCTTCGACGTGATTAAAAAGCGATCCCCGTAAACGAGTTTCATATCCTCAACGAGATCCCGCGCGATTGGAACGAGATCGAGCTCGCTGAGCGAAAAGTGGAAATTCTCTTTGCCCTGGAGCTGACTCGTCTCAAGAATGAGATTGACCAAGTCTGTCATCTGCTGAGTCTGCTTTGCAAGACGTTCGGTCAACGGGATCGTGAACGAAGCTTCTGGAATTCGGTGCAGGAGTTGAACGCCCGCTTGAATCGATGCGATCGGAGTTTTTAAATCGTGAGCGATGGAGAGTGTAAACATATCGTAAATCTCCTTGAGAGTAGCAGCGAATTCGGTAGCAGCCGTATTCATAGCCTGCTCGAGGGAGTTCAAAATGACGTTGAGTTCTGAGGGGGTAAGCGACGCCCTTTGATCGAGGACTTCAAAGAGAACCTGCCTGAGAATTTGATATTCCGTCATAACCTGGCTCATGAGGTAAACTGAGATTTCGGCTCGACCCCGGCCGTGTGCCTTTGAAAATTGGAGCATCTCGGCGGCATTGATTGAAAGTTGCTCGGCAGAAGGTTGATCAGTCAGGAGCAAACTGGCAATGGACTCCAATAAATTGGGAAGTGAATTCCTTAAAAACAGCGAAGACTGCCCATAAGTCGCTGAAACTTCTTTAAGAGCACGGACCTCCCATTGTTGCATGATTTCTGGAATGGCTTGCTGGATCGTCTGCGAAGTAGAACTGCCTTTGTTCATAGCTGCTCCTAGGGCTACATCCGAGCTGCCCTATTTGTGAAGCATTACTGCGAACGTTGTGCCAATTTTTCATGGCCAAAAAAATATTATTATTAGAATTTTTTTATATTCATAGACTTAGATCTGTGTTGATAATGCAGGATGCTGAAGGCTGGCATTCGAGTCATTGACGTAGGGGTAATCTCAGGTGACACTGCCATTCTTCGGCATATTGAAGATATCTGCACTGAGTTTGGATACTCACTTCGCTCCTGGCCGCAACTCGAGACATTCATGGAAGCAGAGCCCGCCTGCCGAGTGGTGATCGTCAATACCTCCGAACATAAAGGCTCCAGTCAGAATAACGCCGCAGAATGCTGCCAGGCGGCGAAGGGGGTTTGCGCTCAAGGGGGTTATAATGACGCTTTTGTCGTGTGCATCGTCAAAAAAACCATAAAAAAGGACCATCTCGGATTTCTTAAAAAGTCCGGAGCAGATCTCATCTTACTCGACGAAGAACTTGTTCAAACGAGTAAAATCGAATTTCTCCTCACCCAACAGCTCAAAGCCCGATTCGTGCCGATCAAACCGCATGAACTCTATGCCGAGGGTCTGAACCAGTTTCATGTGTATCACCTGATTCAACATCGCTCTAAATTTCTACCGTGCGCACTTCCGGGTAACATCTCCGCTTCCAGGCTCATAAAACTCAGACAAGCTTCCGAGCTTTACGTTGCTCGACGAGAACTGGGGCTGTTTAAACAATACATTGAAGCTCGCCCGTCTCGCTCTTCCAAGGAACTTCTCTATCGATGCAGAATTCGGTTCTTATGCCTCTGTTCGACCTATGCCGACTTAGTTCTCCTCCTCTCCGATCAAGCCGAACAAGCTACATTGGATCACGGCACCACCCTCCTCAACGAGTGCCGAGATCTCTGCTCCAACTTAGCATCTGTGATCGCCGAATTCGAAAACGTCTGGGATATCATTGATGCTTCAGCAATCGGCAACATGGGATCCGTAGAACGGTCGACTGCCGTCGCGACGTATGTCGCGGTGTTTGGCTTAAAAATGAATATCGAAAATATCGAAGAAGTGATGATAGGAGCCCTTCTGTGCGACGTAGGACTGCTTTTATTAAGTTCCACCCTCTTAAAAAAACTCAAACTCCATTTAACTTTGCATCAAGATGAGTTCAAAAAATATAGCCTCCACCCGCTCAAAAGCATCGAAGCAGTGCTTGCGCGCAAAGTCCAACTCAATCCTCGACTCCGCAAGATCATTGAAATGACCCATGAGCGGGCAGACGGCAAAGGATTTCCGCACCAACCGCTCGCTGCTCGAATCCCGATCGAGTCACAGCTGATTCAATTTTGCCAGGAGCTGGACAGCCGGATTTTAATCAGAATTGGAGAAACAAAGCGTGATCCCTGGAAAGTGAGACAGGAATGGATTCTAGAAGCGATGAATCAATCTGATCGGTTCAACTTTCAATTTCGTCATCAATTGAAGTTTGCATGGGGCAACTTGAGCGACGACTCCAAGTTTTTTGCGCAGAAAAACAGGAAGGTCTTCATCATCGACGACCAAATCAAGGATTGCGAGATTATTTCCCTACAACTTCGAAAGTTCGGCATCTTGGCCGAGTTCATCACAGACCCGCAAGTAGCAATTCTGGAAATCACAGAAGGGCTGCCGGATACGGTGATCCTAGATATGAACATGCACTCCTTCAGCGGCTCGCAACTCCTCAAGCAAATTCGAGCTATCGCGAACTACTCGCCAGCAATCTTTCTCATCTCGGATCAAGCCTCGCTGCCGACGGACGATGTTTTAACTAAAAGTGCTTCTGTCCTTTTTCAGAAACCCTTCGACTACGAACGCCTCGCTCAGGCAATCGCGCAAGAAAAGTCAGCTGATTAAACGCTACTTTTTTTCAATCGCTCAAGGTACTCTTCGTTCTTCGGTTCATAATCGTAACTCTTCTTCAACTCTTCGATCCAGAGAACGTAAATTTTCTTAGCTTCTAGCAACAGTGCGATCCTATCTGGATTTAATTTCACCTTGCCGTCGCGAAGTAAAATCACAAAGGCCTCCACTTGACGCGTAAACTCCCCCATCGAGTCCAATCCGACCGACTTACTCGATCCCTTGATATTATGAGCCACTCGATAAAGCGTCTCCCAGTCCTTCGCTTCGACCGGGGTCTTTTTTCCAATAGAACCGCAAAGATCTTCCCAAGTCTTGAGAAGTTCTAGCGCTTCCTCGAAAAAATAGCCTACGAACTCGGTGTTGACGTTATTCACTCAACTTCTTGTCGGAAGACTCACCCAGCCACTTAACTTGAAAAATTCATTTTTGGTACAGAGTTTGCCTTTCTGTTCTATTCATGAAACGAAAAGTGAGTTTATTGGAGCGAAAGCAACAGCCCATTTACTGGGGTCGAGCGATTGTAGTCGGCATGATCGGAACCCTACTCATGATGAGTTGGATGGATATCTTTTACCTCGCAGGTGCTACGCCCTTTGCCTACGAACTCTACTTAGGAAGCCTTCTCCGAGGAACCCAATACGGGACCCACAACTGGACGATCGGATTTTGTGCCAACCTGCTCATTGGCAGTCTTTTCGGTTGCTTTTATGCTTACTTTTTCGAATATGTGTACTTTCGAGCCGACGCTCGCATCGGATTGAAGGTGGCACTTTGGCATATCCTGGCGGCTACGTTTGCGATCTTTCCTTTTTTTAACGCTCTGCACGAATTTGTAGGAACAGGGCTTTATCCTGATTTTGGCATCTTAGGCTCAAGCCTGGGACTTTTCACCGTCTTCTTACTCATCGTCGGTCACTTTCTTTTTGGTGCCTCGACGGGCCTGCTCTACGGTGGAGTCAAAGTAGACCGGGCCCGCGAAGTGAGATTCGAGCCAGGTGTGTCAGGATTCCACTCCCATCGCTGATCTATGCAAGCGCACTACCGAGTCATGGCCTTCCAATAGTCATCCACTGCGTTCACGGCCAACCGACACTCAGACCGAGAAAGCTGCTTCGACTGATTGTAGATCACTGGGTTCATCAGATAATCGGTGTTCGTGACATGATCTAAATTTAAGTAATGACCTAACTCGTGGGCAATAATATTAGGATAATCCCCCACAGGCCCCTCTAATATAGCCCCGTAAAACCCTTCCCCAGGCATAGACGTCCACGCGTTTGCCCCCGTACTGCCAAGCGACCCGCTCCGATCCCATTTGCCCGTAGTTACAACCAAAAGAGAGGACTGATCCATAAACGTTTTCCGAATTTCATCGAGCTCAGCGTTCTCAGCAGAATGGAATGACAAATGATATTTTTCTGGATCCACTAAGAGAAGCTGATCAATCTGAAACTGAATCTGACACTGACTCCAAATTCGATTAATTGTGGCAACACCGGCAACCACACTCGACTGTGCCACCGCAGGACTGCCGTTGGAATCATCAAAAACGACATATTTGAGAGCTAAACACTTCTGAGAGGAGTCTTGCCGATGACACCCACTCGTCACCTCAGTCTTAAAGGAATCAAGCGAGGGGGACGCAGGAAGTGAAGTTTGAACAGGATTGCCTACTTGCCCAGCCACATCGGCAGAGGTCACCCCGGGGCCACAGCTCCCGGTAAAAAGTAACAGAAACATAATTCTGATGAAGCTCACCGGACTGATCCCAGTAAACCAGGTAGACTCTGATTGCTGCGCTCGTGTATCATGAAGACTCATTCGTCTCCCCCCTTTTCCAGAGAAGTACGCTCACCAGAGAGCTAAGTTGCGGTGACCTTCGCGAGAGCAACCGTCTTTGTGATTGAATCTCGCCCAGAACTCAGGTACCCGAAAAGTCAATATGAAAACTCCCATCTTGATTGCAGCGATTTTACGTCTCGTACATCCTGGATTGCCAGACTCTGTGACTCACCCCCATCCGCTTCCCACGCAGCCCCACAGAGTCAACCTGAACTCAAAGTTCAGCAAGCCGAGCCCAGAAGCACGAAGCCCTCGCTACCGCCCTGGCCTAGTTCAGACCTCTTGCGAGCTTCCCCGACACCGGACATTACTTTGGGGAACTCAACAAAACGCTGGTTTTATCACCCAGGAAATCGCCATTTTACTCGAAGAGCGGCACTACAAAAGTTTTAACGCTTTTAGAAAAGCATTCTGGACTGCAGTCAGTCGCTCGAGCCACGCTGAGGAGTTTTCCTTAGAAAATCAAAGGCGCTTAGAAAAAGGCTGTGCCCCCATCGCTCCCCTTTCGCAACAGAACCACGCCCAGTCCCTCTATGAACTGCATCACATTCAGCCCATTCGTCACAACGGCGCCGTTTATGATCTCTGTAACTTAATGATCGTGACTCCTCGCTACCATGAAGAAGTTTTACTGAAAGAATATCATTACGAGACTAGGAAATTGAATCAGCCAGCAGCTGACCACCAGACAATCGAACGATTGAAATAAGAGATAAAATGGTTGGGCTGATTGGGATTGAACCAACGACCCCCACCGTGTCAAGGTGGTGCTCTCCCGCTGAGCTACAGCCCATCATTCATTGGAACGAGAGACGGTATACCGCTGGACGCCGGTGGAGTCAAAGAGAAAAATCATGAATCTTGAAGTCCGTCGTCACAGCCCCCTGCAACCCTGGACCTATGAGCTACTCGATCGGCGACAAAGGGAGATCGCAGAAACAATCCCTGACGGAGGAGCTCCGATTCTCCTCTTGTCCGAAGTTGCGCCAGTCATCACCCGCGGAAGAAGAACCCCCGATCAAGATCTCACTCGACCCAAGGGGGAAATCGCAGGAAGCGAACACCTCTCACAAACACCGGTTCTGGACATCGATCGCGGAGGAGAACGGGGCGGTTCACCGCGGCGAATGGTACCCCTGCGACCTGCCGGTAATGGCCGCGCGCGTTGTGGACGGGCTCTTGTCTCGCCGCCATGCTTTCCGGCTTCCCGGCTCGCTCGAGCCCGGCGTCCACAAGCTGCGCCTGATCACAGGCGACTCGGTTGAGCGAGCGATGACGCTGATCGTTGCGCCTTTACGGGCCTACCGGCCAGCCATCTTCGATACCGTCGGGCAGTTATGGGGATATGCCACCCAGCTTTACGCCTTGCGCAGCGAGAGGAACTGGGG
>CAINWE010000398.1 GCA_903854365.1 Oligoflexia bacterium | reverse complement strand
GGGGGTGTTGCTCGGCGAGATTTCTTGACGATTATGGGCGCTAGTATGGCCATGGCCAGTTTTGCTTGTGCTCGACGCCCGGTTCATAAAATTATTCCGTATGTAGTGAAGCCCGAAGAGATTACGCCTGGTGTGGCGAACTGGTACGCTTCCACTTGTCAGGAATGTGCTCAGGCCTGCGGTGTGCTGGTGAAGAACCGTGAAGGTCGGCCGATTAAGTTAGAGGGTAACCCAGACCATCCTGTGAATCGGGGATCTCTCTGTGGGCGCGGTCAGGCTTCCGTTTTGGGGCTCTACGATCCAGATCGTTTGAAGTCTCCTGTTGCGCGTAATCGAGTCGATGGGACTCGTAAGGAAGCGAGTTGGGAAGAAGTCGATACGGCGATCCAAACTCAGTTGAAGAAAATTGCCGGACAGGGTGGGCGTGTAAAGGTGCTTTCCGGCGAGGTGCAGGGCGAGTCCACTCGGCGCTTAGTGAAGGAGTTTTTGGGAGCTTTTGCTGGGGGAGAGCATATTGAGTTTGAGCCGCTTTCGATGGAAGAGATTCCAGCCGCTCAAGTGGCTTCTTACGGGAACTCGGTTGTGCCGCGGTATCGGTTTGATGAGGCGCAATACGTGCTATCCCTCGGTGCGGATTTTCTTGGGAACGGGACATCTCCCCTAGAGGCAACTAAGCTTTGGTCCCAGAAGCGAAAGCTTACTGGACAGAATCCAGCTCAGGCTCAGTTTGGAAAATTGGTGTGTTTCGAGTCCATGATGACTTTGACGGGTGCGAACTCGGATCAAAGGTTCCCAGTTCGCCCCGGGGACGAGATGAAAATTGCAATGGCCATTGCGCATCAATTAATTGTTGTGCAAAAGCGCTCGCGATTTGCTCAGGACTCTTCAGTTGTGGCGGCCTTACAGGGTTACTCCCCAGACAGTGTTGCCGAAGAGGTGGGTTTGCCAGGCGGAGCAGAGAGTATTCGGCAGGTAGCCTCTGATCTTTGGGGAAATGTCGGTAAAAGCATTGTAGTCGCTGGGAGTGTTCAAGCGAAAACTGGAGATGCCGTTGCACTCCAAGTTGTCGTCAACTTACTGAATTCTGCCCTTGAGAACGAGGGGTAAGACTATAGATGGGACTGCGAACTACTCGATCAGTCGGAGTAGCTTTGCAGCTTTGAGTCGCTTGACGAACGAGATGAAGGCGGGAAAAGTCGACGCATTGATCGTCTACCGTTCGAATCCGGCCTACGCCTCACCTAAGGTCTGGTTGGGGCTAGCCGATGCGATGAAGCGGGTGCCGCTCGTCATTGTAGTCTCTGAATCTGAGGATGAGACCGGTGCCTTAGCTGATTTCGTCCTCCCGGATCACCATTATCTTGAAAACTGGGGTGATGCCCATCCGACTCAGGCGATCTATAGCTTGCAGCAGCCGGCGATGGCGCCGATTCATTCGAGTCGGGCTTTTCAGGATTCATTGTTGATTTGGAGAAAAGCAGGACTGGGCGTGATGGGCTTGGCTGCTAAGGCGTTAGATTGGCACGATTACCTTCAGAATCACTGGAAGGAAACTGTCTATCGAGAGATCGGCGCCGCAGGCTCCTTTGAAGATTTCTGGAATGGAGCTTTGAGGTCTGGGGTAATCGACGTGTTCGCGGCGAAGGGTGCTTCTGCGCCTCGAGTTGTAGCTCGGAGTTTCAAAACCTCCTCCATCGGCCTGTTACCGAAATATGCCGCTTTGAAAACAGATTCATTGTATTTGGCATTGTATGCAAAGGTGTCTCTATACGACGGACGCAATGCGAATAACGCATGGTTGCAGGAGTTGCCGGATCCGATTTCCTCGGTGACTTGGGATAATTACCTCAATGTGGGTCCTGCCCTGGCAAAAAAACTAGACCTTAAAGACGACGATGTCGTGGAGGTCGTTGCAGATGATCGGGTGATGCAGCTTCCTGTTCATATTCAGCCAGGGCTTCACTCTCAGGTAGTGACTGCAGCCGTGGGTTACGGAAGAAGTTCTGCGGGACGGGTGGGAGATCACGCCGGGGTGGACGTGTTTCCGTTCGTCCAAGTGGCAGAATCGAAGGAGGCGGTACCGAGCCTGGTGTTCTCAGGTCAAAAAGTGAACTTACGGAAGACCGGGAAATTTTACAAGCTGGCCCTGACGCAGTGGCATACGGCGACAGAGAATCGTCCAATTATCAACGATATTACTCTGGCGGAGTATAAGAAAAATCCTGCTGAATCGAATCATACTGATCCTCATCTGCGCATGGAGACCGTGCCCTCACTGTGGGGGAAGCACGAGTATAAGGGCTATCGCTGGGGGATGGCGATTGACCTCACGACTTGTACGGGATGCAGTGCTTGCATGATTGCTTGTCAGGCTGAGAACAATGTGCCTGTAGTGGGTCGTGATCAGGTGCGTGTGAGTCGGCAAATGCATTGGATTAAGATCGACCGTTATTACTCGGGGTCCCCTGAGAATCCGAATGTCGTCTTTCAACCGATGCTATGCCAACATTGCGAGAACGCTCCTTGTGAGACCGTGTGTCCTGTGTTGGCGACGGTCCACGATGATGAAGGCTTGAATGTGCAAGTCTATAATCGTTGCGTGGGGACTCGTTACTGTCAAAATAATTGCCCTTATAAGGTGCGGCGATTTAACTTTTTCGATCACTGGAAGTCTTATGAAGGCACCGCAAATCTCGTGTGGAATCCGGACGTCACGGTCCGTACCCGCGGAATTATGGAAAAATGCACCTTCTGCGTCCAGCGAATTCGAGATGCAAAAGATCAGGCCAAGGATGCTGGAGATCGCGTGAAGGATGGCATGTTAAAAGCTGCCTGTCAGCAGACATGTCCGGCGGATGCGATTGTATTTGGCGATTTAAATGATCCGGAAAGTCGGGTTGCCAAAATGAAGAAGAGTCCGCAAGCCTTCCGCGTGCTCGAGGTTCTGAATACAGTACCTGCTGTGTCGTATATGACAAAAGTTAGGAACCAGGCTGAGTCGGCTCATTCTGGGCATGGCGCTGAACATGCTTAAAACGAAAGGTAAATAGACGCATGAGTACCTCTACTGAAGTGACGACCTTCCATCCTGAAGTTTTAGTGACCGGTGGTAAAACCTATGTGGACGTCAATAACGATGTCTCGGCTCCACTGGAGCGTTTTCCCGCTAAGGCGTGGTGGGTATGCTTCATCATTGCTGTGATGACCTTTGGTCTTGGCGCGACTTTGGCTGGGATCATGTTTGTCAACGGCTTAGGAGTTCTCGGTCTGAATCAGCCCAATGGTTGGGGGATTTTCATCGTGAACTTCGTGTTTTGGGTCGGTATTGGGCACGCAGGTACTTTGATTTCTGCCGTTTTATTTCTCTTTCGACAGAAGTGGCGTACCGCAATCAATCGCTCAGCTGAGGCCATGACGATTTTCGCGGTGATGACCGCATTGCTATTTCCTGTGATTCATACGGGACGTCCTTGGTATGCTGCGATTTGGCTTCTTCCCTATCCTAATCAGAGACATCTTTGGGTGAATTTTCGCTCTCCGCTCCTTTGGGACGTCTTTGCAGTGGGTACTTATTTTACGATTTCTTTGACGTTCTGGTTTGTCGGGTTGATTCCGGATTTGGCAACTGTCCGCGATCGCGCAAAGAACTCGCTCAGGAAGACGATCTACACGGTCCTCTCTTTGGGTTGGAGGGGTTCGAACAAAAACTGGAGCCACTACGAAAGTACCTATATGATTTTGGCGGGGTTATCGACACCCCTCGTTCTATCGGTGCACAGCGTGGTTTCGTTTGACTTCGCTACGTCCAACTTGCCTGGCTGGCATACGACGATTTTTCCGCCCTATTTCGTTGCGGGAGCTATTTTTTCGGGATTTGCCATGGTGGTTACCCTCCTGGTGATTGCTCGTGAGGTATTCAAGTTAAAGGATTACATTACCTTGAATCATCTCGAAAAAATGAACAAGATCATTATGGCCACCGGGATGATTGTCGGTTACGCGTACTCTTGCGAGTTTTTCATTGCCTGGTACAGCGGCAGTCCATTCGAACGGTTTGCGTTTATTAACCGAGCATTTGGTCCATACTGGTGGGCATACTGGATTATGGTGAGCTGCAATGTCTTTATCCCTCAGGTGTTCTGGTTCAGAAAGGCCCGAAGAAGTATTCCGATCATGTTCGTAGTTTCACTGTTTGTGAATATCGGGATGTGGTTCGAGCGTTTTGTGATCGTAGTGACTTCGCTGCATCGAGACTTTTTGCCTTCGAACTGGAAGTATTACGTTCCGACCTGGTTCGACTGGGGCATTACTCTAGGGAGTTTTGGCTGGTTTTTCATCTGGTTTTTATTGTTCTGCCGAGTTCTCCCTGTCATTGCTATGGCTGAAGTTAAGGGTGTTATGAATGTTGATGAAGGGGATGGCTCACACGGCCCAGCCCCATTGAAGGAGGTTCCTGCTCATGGATAATCAGGCGAACGTACCTCAATTGGCGGGTGTCGTTGGATTTTTTTCTGACCCTCACCTTTTATTGAAAGCAACGGCGAAGGTCCGCGATTCGAGCTATCCACATTTCGATGCCTTCACTCCCTACCCAGTTCATGGCATGGATGAAGCTCAGGGGTTGAAGCGTTCTCCGTTGCCTTTCGTGACTTTTGCTGCTGGACTGACGGGATGCACTCTCGGGTTTATGTTGCAGTACTGGACCTCCGTGATTGATTGGCCTCTGATTGTGGGCGGCAAGCCCTTCAATTCTTGGCCGGCGTTTGTGCCAGTGATGTTTGAGTGTACCATTCTCTTTGCGGGTTTGGGGACAGTGGGTGCTATGTTTTTGTTGAATGGTCTGCCGAATCATAAGCGAAAGGCCTTCGATCCCCGAATTACTCGTGATCAGTTTGCTTTAATGATTGAGGCGCCTGGAGCAGTTGAGGCGGATCGCGCTGAAGGATTCGACGAGCGGAAAGTCGCGGAGTTCTTGAAGTCGTTAGGAGCGAAAGAAGTGAAAAGTGTTTACTCCGAGGGATGGTTTTGATCATGCAATGTAAATTTCTCAACTCGTTTCCGCAATTAGCAGTTCTCGTCGGATTTTCTTTAGGAGTGCTTGCTTGTCGGCACGAACAGCCGAACTACATTTATATGCCGGACATGGTTTATACTCCGGCAATGAAGGCGCAGAAAGAGGGATCGATGAGGATGCCCGTTCAAGGCACTGTGCCTAGGGATTTCGTTCCCTATCCTTACAAGAACGATCCTGAGCGTGCCGGGCGAGAGCTCAAGAATCCTTTGCGGCCCACCCGTGCTGTCCTTGAGCAGGGGCAGAAAATTTATAATGTGACCTGTCGAACCTGTCATGGCCCTCTCGGTTTGGGTGATGGAAGTGTGGTGCCCCGGTATCCGCGTCCACCTTCGTTGCAATCCGATAAGGTGCGTAATTGGCCGGATGGAAGCATTTACCACGTAATTTCGATGGGGCAGAATATTATGCCGAGCTATGCGTCCCAAATCGCTCCTGCTGATCGCTGGAAAGTGATTCATTACGTGAGAGTCTTGCAGCGTTCTCAGCACCCTTCGGCAGAAGACCTTAAAATATTGAATCAGGAGTCCAACTGACCATGGCACACGGTACAACGATTAAGAACCCAGGAAACTTCGAGGTTGCTGGGACGATTAGAAATCTTTTTTTTGTTTTGGTTGCCATCGGCGCCGGAACTTTTTTGTTGGCTCTGAAGGTAGATCCGACTCGGGCCTGGTCAAGTTTCGTCATTAATCATTTTTATTTTATGAGTCTTGGCTTGGGCGGCCTATTCTTGGCGACGCTTCAGTGGATTACAGGGGCGATGTGGAGTGCGCCAATCCGGAGGTTAATGGAAGCTCTCACGGCGTATCTGCCCGCCGTCTTTGTGACATTTGGTATTCTGTACTTCGGCGTGCCGCAGCTCTACCTGTGGAGTCACTTGGACCATGTGCAGGGTGATCTGGTGTTGGAGGGTAAGTCCGGCTACTTGAGTGTTGGGTTTTTTCTAGTCAGAAATCTAGTGGCTATTGCGCTCTGGGTGTTTTTTGCTACCAAGATGGTAGGGAATTCTCTGGCTCAAGACCAGACTCGGGATTATCGCTTAACTGAAAAGAATCGATTTTTATCGCCAATTTTTATGATTGTTTTCGCCATTTCTTTCACCATGGCGAGTTTCGATCAAGTGATGTCGTTGGACCCGCATTGGTTCAGCACGATGTTCGGCGTTTATTGTTTTGCAGGACTGGTTTATTCGACTTTTGCCATGGTTTGTTTGATGACCTTGTTCCTTAAGGCCCAGGGTAAATTAGAAGGATTGGTGAATGAGAACCACTTGCACGACTTAGGTAAGTTCATGTTTGCTTTCACGGTGTTTTGGGCCTACATCGGGTTTTCGCAGTTCATGTTGATCTGGTACGCAAATTTGCCTGAAGAGACCGGTTACTACATTCGTAGAATGCAGGACGGCTGGATGGGCCTTTCGACCTTTCTTCTCGTAGGCAAGTTTTTATTGCCCTTTTTGATTCTCTTACCTCGTGATGCCAAGCGAAATCCGAGAGTTCTCGGTTATGTGGGTGTTTTCATGTTGGTGGCTC
>CAINWE010000397.1 GCA_903854365.1 Oligoflexia bacterium | reverse complement strand
TCGACTTTTTTAACTAAAAACATGTCTGAGCTCACTGAAAAAATCGTTCGCATGAACGCAGAAGTGCGCGAATCCCTCGCCGATCGACTCACAAAATCCTTCCTCGACACTCAAGAACGTTTGGATCGAGCAATTTCCCAAAACCGACTCGAGCTTCAGGCCGGTTTAGAAAAGTCGACTCTTGCCCTCGAAGGCAAATTCAAATCCCTCGAACTCCAAGTCGGCAGCCGACTGGAAACCATCGGGAGAAGCGTCGAAACAAAACTCAACGAAAACTTAAAAGAAGGGTTCAAACATTTTGAACGCGTGCAACAACACTTGCAAGCGGCTGAACTCAAACTCGCATCACTCAATACCGTCGGCCAGTCAATTTCTGACCTAAACAATTTACTCAAACTCCCCCATCTCCGCGGGGGCTTCGGCGAAGCGAGCTTAGAAAGGATTCTGTCAGATTTTTTGCCTCTCGGCAGTTTTGAACTCCAGTACTCGATCGTTCCCCAATCATCCGAGCGAGTCGATGCAATCGTCAAACTTCCGAGGCAGCTTCTCCCCATCGACAGTAAATTTCCGAGAGAACAGATCCTACCTCTCTTCGAAGCTCAAGAACCCCACGCGCTCGAAGTGGCTCGAAAAACTCTGTCGGATATCATTAAGATTCAAGCCAAGTCCATTGCTCAAAAATACATTCGCCCGGATCACGGAACATCCGACATGGCACTCCTCTTTTTACCCAGTGAAACCCTCTACTTTGAAGTAGTCCGCAACGGAGATCTTTTTGAAGCTCTCGCAAAACTGAAGGTATTTCCCGTGTCGCCCAATACACTCGCGATATCGTTACGGTCTATAGCGATTGCCCAGGACTACTACGAAATGGCCAAAGGCGTTGAAAAAACGGTCGAGGACATTAAAAAAGCTCGACGCCATTTCGAACACTTTGAAAAGAAATTTGAAGACATCGGAAAAGGACTCAAAAAAGCACAAGAGGCTTTCGAAACCGCAAACACTCACCTCAATCACTACGAAAGCAGCGTGCATCGCCTCACGGGTGAAAGTCCGCTCCAGATCACTGACTCAACACAAACCCCACCCGAAGAGAAGGTACTTTAACGGTTCATCTGACCTAGGTTTTCGAAGAGATAGACCTGACTCAAACATGCTTTTTTGAAATCAGAAATCAGGAGACTCTCATTCTCGCCGTGAGCATTAGTGTAAGGATCCTCTACACCAATCAAGAGGGCTGGAACTCCCCCGAGAGCATCAGCAAAAGGCTGAACGAACGGTATACTTCCCCCGGTTCCTATTTTGTAGGGAGCATGGCCGTACCCCTTTTTTAAAGCCCCCTCGGCTGCTTCAAAAGCGGGCCCCTTGCCTGCCGTCGCCCATGGGCCATTACAGGCCTCAGTTTTAAAATGAATCTCAAGACCCCAGGGGAGATGTGCCTGCAAATGCCTCTTGAGTTGCTCTAAAACCCGCTCAGGATTCATCTCTGGAACGAGTCGAACCGTCACCTTCGCCCAGACGGAGTCATTAATAATATTTCCTGCCTGAAGCCGAGATGACGCCTGAATGGCATTCACCGTCAGACTGGGCAGTCTCCAAACTTGAACGACTGGGGATGGGCCCTGCTTGAGAAGCTGGGCGCCAGGAACTAGGCCCGCTTGAGTTCTGAACTCCGCCTCATCATACGGGATCGCAGCAAGTTCTCGAGCTTCAGCCCCCCTCGATGGGTTTGACGTCATCTAGAACGCCCGGAATCGCAATTTGCCCTTGGTGGTCTACCAAGGTAGCCAAAATCTTAGACAATGCCATCGCCGGGTCAGGCACCGGTCCTCCCCACATACCTGAATGGACCGTTTTCGATAACGCTCGCACTTCGACCTCAAGCCCGACCATCCCGCGAAGAGCAATCGTGAGAGCAGGAATCCCACAATCGAAATTTCCCGTATCCGTGAGCACGAGAACATCGGCGTCCATCAAATGGCGATAGGTCTTCAAAAATTCAGTCAAATGCGAACTTCCAATCTCTTCTTCGCCCTCGATGATCACCTTCACATTTACCGGAAGTTCCCCCACGGTCTCTAGGTAAGCCGCGATCGCCGAGGTGTGCACAACGATTCCCGCCTTGTCGTCTGCCGTGCCACGGCCATAGAGTCGTTCGCCGGCTGGCCCCATCAAGACGGTCGGTTCAAAGGGATCCGTCTTCCACACGTCGGTCCGACCAGGAGGCTGTACATCGTGATGAGCATAAAGCAGCAAAGTAGGCTGACCTGGGGCCCTCAAGCGTTCGCCATAGACATACGGGTGGGCACCCTGGATCTTCAAAACCTGCACGTTCTCAAGACCGCGCTTTCTCATGAGATCAGCGACAGCTTCGGCACTTCGATCGAGCTCGGACTCAGGAAAACCTGGAAAACTCACGCTAGGAATTCTGACAAGAGACTTGAGATCATCTAAAAAAATGGGAAATTTTTCCTGGAGATAAGCCGCCGCATCTAAAGTGTTTTTTTCCATGGGACCAACTTTGCCCCGCACTCACCACCTTGACAAGTAGAAATCTTCCAGCCAAACTGCCTGATCCAATGAGTGCCCCTACTACCCGTGTCAAAATCAACGCCTCCTTCTGGCGACATATGAGTTGCGTTCCCTTTTCGGAGGATGTCATCCCATCGAGCTTATTTCTCAAGCACAGGCACTTTTTAGTCATCGACATTGAAACTCAAAAACTCGTCCAAGAAGTAGGCGGCTGGGACCACGTCGACCAACTTGGAATTTCGGTAGCTTGCGCCTACGATAGCAAGACTGATCAATTCATGAGTTATCGCGAAAACGAAATCAAAAATTTAATCGAACTTTGCGAAGAGCGACTCGTCGTGGGTTATAATATCCGCGGGTTTGACTTACCCGTCATGGTTCCCTACGGCTTAGACCCGAAACGTCTGGACGTTTTTGATATCATGTATGACCTGGAGGCTCTCACTCGTCAGCGGTTTCTAAAATTAGAGGCGGTCGCCCGAGGAACACTTGGAACTGGAAAATCAGCAGACGGTTTGCTCGCAGTCGAGTGGTGGAAAGCGGGCCAGGTTCAAAAAATCATCGACTACTGTCTCCAAGACGTCAAAGTCACCCGGGATATCTTTCAATTCGGCAGACAAAATGGATATGTGAAAATTCAACGTTCCGCAGAGGCGGACGCAAAAGTGACTTCTGTAACAGTTCAATGGAATTAGCTTACCCGTTCTCCGTCACCTCCTTCGTGTTTCTGTGGAAACTTTCACCCGTTTCGATCATAATCAGTCCATCACTGATCGGTCAGGAGGTTTTATGAAAAATCGGTTCTTAAACAGTTCCTTCATCGTCTCGCTCCTACTCAGCCTAAGCCCAAGTCTCAGCACCTCTCGTGCTCAAGAGCCGACAGTGAGCGTCAAAGACCTACCTCTGAACGGTCCAAAGACAACTTCAATTACCATCGGTAAAAGCAAACCTCTCCGATCCACCCACCCCGAGTTCACGATTCTGAAGGGATCTCAAGAACTGGAAGGCGAGCCAAACGCCAACCCCAAAGACGCCTATCAAAACTGGAAAACGGCCTGTACCGAATGGAAAACAGAAACTCAGGAATTAAACAAAAAAAATGAGGTCATTACTTTAGACTGTGGGCGATCCAAGCTGGAGCGCGCGGAATCCGGCCAAAAAGTCTATCGATCCTCGGCAACCTATCAAATTAAGGTACGCATGCGCAGCGAGTCAGCATTACCCGGAGCTAAGGCTGCCGCAACGAAGGATTACGAAGGCCCAGATGCAGAAGATGCAGAAGACGAAGAAGAAGATGACGATCTCAGTGATGGCTAAGGATTTTCTCGCTGACTCGTCTCGTTCCCGCTCATGAAGCTTCCAGAAGGCCTGTCACGATCGAGAGCCCGAGGGGCGGTTGGAACTTTCTTCTTTTTCCAAGGCTTCTGTTTTTCAAGCTGGGCAGTCCGAATTCCGGACGTTCAACAAAAGCTCTCTCTCTCCGAGGCGGAACTGGGCACTCTCCTGTTTAGTCTTCCGGTGGGATCGCTGCTTTCTCTGACTTTTGCTTCTCAATTCATCTCCCGAGCTGGTTCGCGCAGAGTCTTACCGGGAGCAATGCTCTTTCATTTGCTGGCTCTGCTGCTTTTGGGTCTTGCCACTTCTGCTTGGCAACTCAGTGGATTTTTATTATTTTTCGGCCTCTCAGGCAATTTAGTCAATGTTTCGGTCAACACGCAGGCCGTCGGGATCGAACGAATTTATCGAAAGCCCATCATGGCCTCTTTTCATGGCCTCTGGAGTCTCGCGGGATTTATCGGGGCTGCCTTGGGCTCTCTCCTGATGAGCCAGCACACCAGCCCCGTTCAGCACTTTAGCCTCACCGCCAGCTTAGGCCTCTGCGGAATTCTGTTCAACGTTCCTGCGCTCTTGCTCGATCCCACTCGGGTCCAGGCACCAAAACCCCGAAACTGGGCGCTGCCGGAAAGTTCCCTCATTCTCCTCGGGATCATCACCTTTTGCTCCATGGTCTGCGAGGGCACGATGTTTGATTGGAGCGGCGTTTACTTTGAAAAAATCGTGCTCGCCCAAAATGGATGGGTCGGAGCTGGATACGCAGCTTTTATGAGTACGATGGCGGGGACTCGGTTCCTGGCGGATTACTTAAAAAATCAACTCGGTTTTACTCGCGTTCTTCAACTTTGCGGCCTCTTAATTGCTGCCGGCCTATCGATCTCCATACTATTTCCCACCTTCGGTCCTGCGCTGGTCGGCTTTTTTCTCGTCGGAGCAGGAACTTCTGCCGTCGTACCCTTCACTTATAGTGAAGCTGGGAGAAGCGACAACCGAGCAGCGAGTTCCGCCCTGACCGTCATTTCTGCGATTGGGTTCATGGGATTTCTGATTGGCCCCCCCCTGATCGGTTGGATCGCAGGTGCGACCAACTTAAAAGTGTCTTTTTCAGTGATTGTATTTTTTGGATTAGCCATTTCAGCCCTCGTGAGTTTCGCACCGCAGCACGCCGAATCATGAACTCATGAATCCCTCAGCGCCCTCCGATAAGCAGAGAGGACGTGAGGAATGGCACTCAAAAAACAACCCGTAATCGCGAGACAAACAACTCCACTGCGACTCATCTCTATTAAAAATCCGCGTCAGGACTCTGCTGCGACGCAGCAAAACACTCCCTCAATCGCAAAACTACCCGCTCGGGCCCCAAAAATCGCAATCGTAATCCCAGCCTACAACGAAGCAAAGAATCTCGAGAAAGTCTTGGATGAACTCCAAAAGCTTCGAAAAGCCCGACCCCGCTGGAGAATTCTACCCATCATCATCAACGACGGCTCAACCGACCACTCAAAAGAACTCCTCGAGCGAGTAGGTCCCCTCTATGAAGCCTACAGCGTCCACCTCCCTCTTAACCTCGGCATTGGGAGCGCAGTCCAAACAGGTTTTCAATGTGCAGTCCGCTGGGGTGCTGACGTCACACTACAACTCGACGGCGACGGGCAACATCCGGCGCTCGAGATTCCAAATTTAGTCTGCCCTATTTTGGCCAAAAGGGCAGATGTCGTCGTTGGCTCGAGGTACATCAAAGGCGCCGGCGGCAATGTTTCCAGCTCGATGCGCCAGTGGGGAACCTATTTTTTCTCAAGACTCCTTAAAGTTCTAGTTGGAATTAACGTACGAGATACCACAAGTGGATTTCGAGCATTCAGCGCGGACGCAACTGACTTTCTTGCCCGCTACTATCCAGACGATTACCCCGAGGTCGAAGCCTACGTTCCCTTAGCACGACACGACTTCACGATCTCAGAAGTCCCCGTAAAAATGCGCCCCCGATCGCACGGCGCATCAAGCATTACGCCAATTCGCAGCCTCTATTATATGATCAAAGTAGCCATCGCAACGATGATGGATACGATTCGACCCATTCCCATTAGGCGCCACAGCGGCCGTTTGCAAGAGGAGGTCGATCGTGAGCCCTGATTCGATGTTGGGTATTTTGAGTTGGAAACTCCCTGACTATCGGTTTCGTATCGAATTTTGGGCTGTCTTAGGATGCATCGTGCTGTTTACAGCACTGATGGAACTCATTCGTCGCGGACGACTTAAAGAAAGATATTCCCTCCTGTGGTTCCTGACCGCCGGCGCTCTCCTCCTCTTTACTGCCCGCAGAGACTGGCTCGAGAATTTGGCGCAACTCGTCGGGGTCTATTATCCACCGACAGCTCTGTTTTTACTTCTCGTATTTTTTATGTTGCTCATCTTGATGCACTTCTCGATGGAAATCAGCCGACTTCTCGCAGACAAACACACACTCGTGCAAAATCTTGGTATTTTAGAAGCCCGAGTCAGAGCCCTCGAAAGAACGGGAAGCAGCCCCGATCTCGAAGTGAAGAATGAGTCAGGCCGAGATAATTCTGTGGACACCTGAAGCAATCCCACCTACTTTACCCAAACAATTAATCCCACTTTCGTATCAGGAGGCGTTTCCTTTGGGCATTTTTCGTCAAATCAGCGTCATTTTATTCGTTTCATCAATGTGGATGCCTGCAGCTTTTTCGAAAGAACTCACGCATGGAGAGAACCAAAAAAACCAGGAAACGCCCCCCACTTCACAAACCGCCCCTGGTCTCAGCCCCTCCACCGAAAATGCACCCCCACCCGTCGAGCAAATCACTCCAGAGACTCCCTTGAAATCGAGTAAGTCCACTGGCCTTCTTGGGGACTGGGTCTTGGGGCCAAAAATTTCACTCCTTCATCTCCCTCGACCGCTCACGATCGGCGTCGAAGCCCGATATGCAAAATGGCTGGGGCTCTCCCTAGACTATGGGTTCTTACCGAGCATAGGCTTTCCGGTCTACGATTCATACACCTACACTAGCAGTACACTCTCAGTCGGGAGTAATTCGATTTCTGCCGCAGCCCGCATTTTTCCCTTCAAAGGAATCTTATTTTTAGGAACCCACGTGGGTTACCAATCCTTAAGCGGAACTGTGTCTGCTGACATTCAAGGGCTGAATACAACATTCACGGCATCAGCCAATATGCTTTTCTTATCGCCTCACCTAGGGTGGCAATGGGTGACGGAATCTGGGTTTTTTACGAGCATGGAACTGGGCTGGCAGTTTACTCTCACTTGCGGCACATCCATCACCACAGATCACCCTTCTTTGGCTTCTCATCCCGATTATATTGAAGGCAAACAACTTGCTCAGACGATCCT
This sequence comes from Oligoflexia bacterium, assembly GCA_903854365.1. Lineage (GTDB taxonomy): Bacteria > Bdellovibrionota > UBA1018 > UBA1018 > UBA1018 > CAINWE01. The sequence continues at coordinate 121 of CAINWE010000397.1, read as the reverse complement.
GCGAGAAAAGGTCGGTAACTTTTTTGAAAGCGTGGGCTTGCCAAATCTTGCTATTCTGCAATTTGGATATTTTTTCTAACGACCGTAAAGGTGCACGGAGAAGTGACGAAGGGACCTATAC
>CAINWE010000396.1 GCA_903854365.1 Oligoflexia bacterium | reverse complement strand
CCCCTAAAGTAGGCGCCAAAGCGAATCGAGAGACGCGCAGATTGCTGTATTTTTCCAAATTTTATGTTAGGGCTTGGAACCATGGCTGATGAGAAAGTACCGATGACAGTTCATGGCAAGCGTCTCCTGGATGAGGAGCTGAAGCACCTTACCTCGGTGGAGCGGCCCAGTGTGGTGAAGGCGATTGAGATTGCCCGGGGACACGGGGATTTGTCTGAAAATGCGGATTATTCGGCCGCCAAAGAACGCCAGGGATTTATCGAGGGTCGAATTCAAGAGATCAATTCGAAATTAGCTCGGGCTCAGGTCATCGATCCGACTGCCATTAAATCGGACAAGGTAGTTTTTGGCGCGACGGTGGTTTTGGAAGAGCAGGAGTCGAGCAAGCGCGTGACTTACAAAATTGTAGGTGTCGACGAGGCAGATATTAAAAACGGGAAGATCGGGATTACCTCTCCGATCGCACGTGCGTTGATTAGTAAAACCCAAGGGGACGAAGTGATTGTCCATGCTCCAAAAGGACAAATTCGGTACGACGTCGTCAAAGTCTACTACGAGTAATCGACTGAGTCAGTCAGTTCCAGAGCCTCGTTTAGCTTCTGGGTTAGATACTCCCATTCAGTTTGTTAAAGGCGTGGGCCCAAAGTTGGGCGCGGTTTTCAATAGCCGCGACATTTGCACCATTCGGGATTTGTTTCATTTTTTTCCGCGGGGTTATGAGGATCGCTCTCAAGCTCGATCGATCGACTCGCTCGAGGATGGGGTGAAGGCGACGCTATCGGTCAGGGTATTGGGCAGTCGGAGTATTCCGATTCAGCGACTGGGTCGCAATCTTTTTGAAGTGAGATGTACTGACCTCACGTCTTCAGGGGCGCTCAGTTTGAAGTGGTTTTATCTTCCACGTGGGTTGGATAGTCGGATGAAGCCGGGGACTCAGTTCGTGGTCACGGGCAAAATTAAGGATTATCAGGGGCGAAAAGAGATCGTCCATCCTGAGATTACGTGGGGCACAGTGCTCGAAGAAGCCAAGAGTGAGGGGAACTCAAACGTGGGTCGGATCGTGCCGATTTACGTAGAGCTGGAAGGGATTCCGAGCCGGACTTTTAGGAAGGTGCTCTGGGAGGCGCTTCAAAAGTTTGGGCATACGATACCCGAAGACCTGCCGAGCAATTTGAGGGGGTGCAGAGATTTGCCGTCCGCTGCAGCGGCTGTCCGTGCGCTTCATTTTCCGCCGGAGGAAGTAGGGGAGCACTTTCAGGCGTTGGTCGATTTTGAGACGCCAGCTCATCGCCGGCTCATCTACGATGAGTTTTTCAAGTTTGAGTATCTGATGTTGCGTCAGAAGTTGAATGTTGAGAAAGCCTCGGCGCCTGCGTTTGGGCAGCGCGGGGGTGTAGACGCTGTGAAGAAGTTAATTCTGGAGTTGCCTTTTCATCTCACTAGGGGGCAGCTGAATACGATTCGGGAAATTCTAGAAGACCTCAAGCAGCCGCATCCCATGAATCGTTTAGTTCAAGGAGATGTTGGATCTGGTAAAACGGCAGTGGCCTTTTTAACCGCTGCGTGTGTCGTGAGCGAAGGCGATCAGGTGGCTCTCTTGGTCCCGACTGAGATTTTGGCTGAACAGCATTTTCTCAACCTTCGCAAGTTATGGGGTGAAAAAATTCCTGCGGTCCTGTTGACTGGAAAGACGGGGACGGCAGAGCGAAATCGGATTCAAGGTCTCCTTTCTTCCGGGCAGCCGCTTTTGGTGATTGGCACGCATGCTTTGCTTGAGGATTGGTTGAAGTTTCAGCGACTGTCTTATGTGTTGATTGACGAGCAGCACCGTTTTGGTGTCGAGCAGAGGCGCACGCTGAGAAATAAGGGGAGTCGCCTCGATGCTGACTCGGGTAAGTCGATTCTCCCGCATTCGTTGATTTTAACGGCGACACCGATTCCTCGGACATTGGCCTTGACTGCGTTTGCTGATTTAACCGTGTCTTCGATTTCCGAATTGCCCCCGGGGCGATCTCCAATTCAGACCAAGGTCATTCGCGATATGACCCAGAGAACTCGCGCCTATCAAGCGATTCGAAATGAGTTGAGTCAGGGGCGGCAGGCTTATTTCATTTTCCCTTTGGTGAATGACAGCGAGGCAGAGGGCTTCACTCATCTCAAGTCTGCGGTGGCTCAGGCAGAGTATTTGGCAGATGAAGTTTTCCCTGGCTAT
>CAINWE010000395.1 GCA_903854365.1 Oligoflexia bacterium | reverse complement strand
CCTTCTACTCCCTACCCCTTCTACCCCCCTTCCACTGCTCACCCATTATCGTCATCGGGAAGGAGGGGGACCTGATACTGGACTCCTGCCTCGATTCGCTTGGCCTGAGATTTTGCTTCTTGGTTGCCGATCGTGACGAAGAGTTGTCTCTCTTCATTCCATTCCTCGAGTTCTGAGTCTCCAATATTATAGTACCAGGAATGAACTCTCAGTTTGCCGGCCTTGATCCGCTCCTGAATGAGGGGGTAGGTTTTGAGGTTTTCGACTTGCAGAACGGCATTCAGCTCCGCAGCTTGCTTAATGGAGGCGTCTACGGGTAGCTGCTCACGGATGCTTTGCGCTTGTTGTAGCCATGCCCGGAGGCTGGGGAATTGATGACTTTTCTCAGAGCGGATCAGGGTGCCTTGCAGGATCTCCTTGATTGCCCCGCAACCTGAGTGGCCACAAACAATCACTTCTTTGACATTAAGTACTCCAACGGCAAACTCGACAGCAGCTCCTTCTGCGGGTGTCTTATCGGAGCCGTAGGGGGGGATGAGATTTCCCACGTTTCTGACAATGAATAATTCTCCCGGGTGGGTGCTAGTGATGAGATTAGGGTCAATGCGACTGTCTGAACAAGTAATGAATAAGGTATGCGGTGCCTGACCATCAGCTAGTTTTTTAAATAAAGAACCATAACTGGCCTGCATTTCGCTTTTAAATTTTTCGACTCCGGCCACCAGTCGATTGAGCGTTCCAGTTTGAGGTCGGTGGAAAAGGAGATCCAACATTTCAGATTCGCTCGAGGCGATACACTTTGCGATCGAATGAGGGGTGTCAATCGACAGCAGAGTCTTCCTGCATTCGGGTTTCAGACCTAGAAGAACGACTTTGCGCCTCTTTTGAAGCAACGGTTCCAGGAATTCGATGAGTTGGGTTGCTCCTGCGGGGTCGATGGTATCTACCTTAGATAGATTTACCACGAGTCCTTGGTCTTGTTGGATCTGTGCGAGCTGTTCACGGATGTTGTCGATTTTTCCGACTGACTGAAAGGTGAGGGGGCCTTCAATATTGAGCTCTTGAAAACGCTGAGCTCCTAATCGGTTAGGGCTGAATAAGTTCCAATGAGTTTTAGATTGGGTATTTCTAACCATCGCTATAAAAAGTGCAATTAAGATTCCTACACGAATTCCAGCAAAAAGATCAGCAAGCACGATCACAGAAAAGGTCAGCGAATAGATGACAGCCTCTTTGGGCGCTAGTCTCCAGAGTCGTTGGAGCTCCCTGGGATGAAGCATCCTTAATGCAATCGATAAAGTAATCCCAGTGAGAACTGCGATTGGAATCGCACTCAAAAAGGGCGAGAATAAGAAAGCAGTGCCGAGGATGAATAGCGATTGCAAGACAGATGCTCTGCGAGTTTTTGCACCTGCTTGTACATTGAGCGAGGTGCGGGCGATCACACCCGTAGCAGGAAAGCCACCGAAGAGAGCGTTAATTAGATTGCCGAGTCCTTGTCCAATCATCTCTTGATCGGGATCGATTTGCGTAGTTTTTGAAAAGCGCTCAGCACTGCTGGAGGACAGAAGGGTTTCCAGCGATGAAACCACGTAAACGGCGAGCGTTGTCGTCAGGAGGTCTTCGACATCCAGTTTGGGCAGGTGGGGGAGTTGAGGGGTTGGAAGAGCGTGGGAAATCGGCCCAATTCTAGGAACTTCTATTTTCAGGAGGTAGGCGAGAACCGTGGGAATCACTACCGCGATCAAGGGTGCTGGATATCTGGGTAGGAAGCGAGGAAAAATGAGATTGATCCCGAGCGTTCCCAAGGTGAGCGCCAAAATCGGCAGGGGTACGTCCGCAAGAATAGTGGGCAGTTGCGCCAAGAGTTCGAAAATTTGCGCTTCGTCACTGATGGTGATTCCTAAGGCTCGCGGAATTTGGCCCATGAGGAGTATCATTCCAAAACCAGCAGAAATTCCTGCCACGATCGGGAAGGGAACAAATCGGATCAGGTTTCCGAATCGGAACACTCCCGTGAATAATTGAAGCAACCCACACCCGATGCCAATCATAAAAATGCCCTGGGTGCCGAACTGTTGAGCAGCAGCGGCTAAAAGAACCGGCATCGCATTCGAGGGGCCACTAATCGAAAGAGGGCTTCCGCCGAAAAGAGCGCAAATGACTCCGGCAATGACTGCGGTGAGGAGTCCTGTAATAGGCTCTAGACCGCTCGCATGGGCGAGCGCAAGAGAGAGGGGAATGCTCACTGAAGCTACCAATACCCCCGCTAAAAAATCTTCCTTGAGATATCGAGGCGAGAATATCGCACGCCAGTCGGAAGCGAGTCCGCTTGCTCCCAGGTCGAGTTTCCAGGATGTCTGTCGCGAGAGGGTGAACGGGGTTGACTTGGCTGTTTCCACTTTTGAGCTCCTTCTGCACGCATTGCGGCTCAAAGTCTATCTGAATTGCGGGTGCTGTCAAGAATGACTGAGGTGAGGATGTTCAGTCTTCCGGGGTGATCTGAGAAACTATTTTGCGTTGGCCGGTGAGATCAGAGATCGCACGAGCCCCAGAATGATTGCTTTAGCTTCTCGCGTGGATTCTGCATCTGGAAGTTGGCCAGTGTTGATCTGTCTCAGGAGAGTCATGAATTTTTGATGTTCTTCTGATGCGTCGGGGTGAGCGAGCACGTCAAAGACCTGATTTGTCCACGCATCATTCAGAAGGCCAGCTCGATACCTGGACTTTGCATCGCGAATTTCAGTGACAAACGCTTGGTAGTCCGGGCGGGGTTTGTAGCTCTCGGGAGGCCTGGGTAACTCGATGTCAAATCCTTCGTATTCAGCGACATCTTTGTAAAGTTTGGCCGCCATCATCATGATGAGGTGGTCCTGCTCTTCTGGGTCGTGGAGTGTATCGTGGTTCCCCTTCAAGGGAAAGAGATCTAAAGCCGCTTTATATTTAGGTTTGATGCGCTGAAAACATCCCTCCATGATGATTCCGAATCCGGCTAGGGACAGAGGTGGTAATCCCTCGTTCCGAGGGTCTAGGGGGCGATAGTATTGGAGGTAATCAGTTAAATAGTGGTGAGCAGAAATGAGGGTGTAGCCTCCAATGACGAGGTCAATAATGAGTAATTTCGTTCTGCCTCGGAGCTCGGTCTGAAGCGGTAAAAATTGGTCAAAATGTTGGAAGAGTCGCTTTTTTTGCTGAAGACTGAGTTCCTCATCAGGATATTTGAAGTCGGTTAAGGGGAGATTGCGAATTAAGGTGTTTTCTTCAGATTGAAGATAGGCCATGACTGGCACTGGTGAGCGTCCGAGTCCAATATAGGCATATTCTTCTCTTGGGTAGCGCCTCAAAATATACTGGGAGACTTTTTCGATGCTCTCAAATTCCTTTTTTCCAACATCAGCAAAACACCAGAATGGCTGACTAATCGACAAGATGCATGTTGTAGAAATACTTAAAAAAATGATGATAAAAAAATTTAGTTTCAAAATTCTTTTCATAAAATTTATTAATTAAAAATTCATTCTATTTTTTTGAGTATTGGACCTATTTCAAAGGTTTATATCGCAAGAGTTCCTTATTGGCGATGACTAATCTCCAGGGTTCATAAATTTTATGAATG
>CAINWE010000394.1 GCA_903854365.1 Oligoflexia bacterium | reverse complement strand
TCGGATGAGTCACACGCGGACCACCGGCTACAAAGATGAGCTTGTCTTTCAAGCCCATCTTTTCTGCCCGCTGAATCAACTCTTTCATATCCTTGATATGAATATTATGCTGACTCACTACTTTCGAAATTAACACTGCATCGGCATTTTCCTGAATAGCCAGATTCAGCAATTCCTCACTCTGTACCTGTGCACCCAAATTGCGAGCATCTAACCACTGATATCGCTCTAGGCCATAGTCGCCCGCGAAGCCCTTCATATTCATGATCGCATCAATCCCGACGGTGTGGGCATCGTAGCCAGTACATGCTCCCAAAACAATCAACTTACGACCGATCTGAGTCCGAATAATTTCATCAATCTCATCTCGAGACCGCTTAGGGGCGTCGACCTTTAAAACACTGATTTGAGTAAAGTCAACCGTATGCTTCAGCTTCGCGTAGATCACAAAGAACGCAAAACCGTTGGCTACCTTCTCCATCGTCGCTACTTTGACCTGCTCAAAACCCATCTTTTGAGTCAATAGAACCGCCGCCTCTCGAGCCTCAGGAGACGCCTCCACGGGCAAGGTAAAAGCCAACTGGACAGTCCCATCATCCATGATGTCACCATAGGGTCGTAATTTCTTTAAATTCACCTCAGCTACTGGAGTAGTCATATCCCCCACCCTATTCCTTAAAGTAACTCAAAAAATGGATTCAAGTAGTTCGAGTCTTTTAACAAGACGCCGTCATGACCTTTACCGCCGGTCTCGGTCCGACTGACCTCGGCAAAGGCCCTTTCCTGAATCGCGCGAAACAAGCCCTTTTTGTGAATGATACTCAAATGCTCGTACGTGTCTTTCAAGACTTTTGAGGCCCAATTCTCAATGATCCCATTGGGTTTGAACTCAATCTCTCGTCTCAAACTTTTTGCGCCGTTAAAAATGTATTTCGCATTCTTGATACTCATCCAACGATCTTGAAGGAGTGGCGTGTGCATGGCCTCAGTCGCCATGCCCAGGAGCTGAATGGTTTGTCCTGTGACAACACCTACCCAATTAAACATGGCGTCCATCAAATGACTGTAAAAAATATCGCCACACTTAAAGCGAGTCGGGGGCATAAATTTGATGGGCGCATTCGGGAAAATATCTCGGGTCATTTGGGCACGGGCAATCTCAAGCAAAAAAACATCCGGGTGTTCAGGGTCCATCTCCTGAGCATGTCCCAAACCCATGAGATCTTCAGTCATGCCGGCATGTTTAGCAAAACACTCATTGATGAATTGAGAAGCCAGGACCTGGTGACCATTCTCCACGGCATCAGCGGTCGTCAGGTAGTTATCTTCACCTGTGTGGATCACGATTCGAGAGAGGGCAATAATTTTTCGAGAAAAATGTTGGTCGATCAGGGTCCGCTTCATATTAATATCGCGGAACAGAATTCCATACATCGCATCGTTCAGCAGAAAGTCGAGTTTCTCCATTGCCCCCAATGCAGCGATTTCTGGCATGCAAAGACCGGAACAGTAGTTGGTGAGACGAAGATAGCGCCCCAACCTCTTCCCCTCCTCGTCTAATGCCCGACGCATAATTCTAAAATTTTCCTGGGTCGCATACGTACCCCCAAAGCCCTCTGTGGTTGCTCCATGAGGGACAAAGTCCAACAGAGATTGCGCCGTACTTCGAATCACAGCAATCGCATCGGCCCCTGCCTGGGCTGCTGCCTTAGCCTGAATGACATCCTCAAAAATGTTGCCTGTGGCCACAATCACGTACAAAATGGGCCCGTTCTTGCCCTGAGGATCAAATTGATCCTTCAACTCCGCTCTGAGAGAATCCCTGGCATCTCTCTGTTGAATCAAATAAGTCCGCGCGCCTTGAGCCAAGGAGAGGGCCCTCGCTCTGACCTCCGCCTCGGGCGCTTGAGGCAGTTCGGTCAACTTAACCTTCTGGTTCGCAACAGCCTCACCCAACTCGGCGGCTGTCATCTTGGTTTGAATCAAGCCGTTGGCGAACCAGGTCAGTACCCCACTCCCCAGGACACCTTGTCTTCTGAGATCCTCAATAATCAAATTCACCTGAGGCACCCACTGACCATTCGACTGTATGGCTCCGTCTACCCCAATCAGTCGAAGGGTAGCCCGTTCAATAGCAACAGTGGTATGAGTGTCGATGAGTTGCTCAATGGGTTGAACAATGTCCCGAGCAAACTCTCGACACTTTTCCACTAATGGCTGGTCCAGTCGCAGGTGCGCCATCTGAAATCCTCCCTAGGTGAATCACATCCCCGATGTTCAATTCCGTTCAGAGCAGCAAACTAACTACAATAAACTTCAGTAAATAGGCTTCTTAATACCGGACTTTCGCGCATCAACCCGAGTGCTAACTCAGCATGACCGGAAGTATACCCATTTCCTATTCTCAGATCTACATCAGCCCCAACGCCCTCAGCCCCCAAAGCAGCTCGAGTAAAATTCGTGGCCATACTGAAAAAATAGACGATTCCTCCAGCCTTACAACTCAAAACACTGGACATCTCAGTATCAGGCAGATTGGCGACGTTAATGACGAGGTCCCCCATCTTACCCCCCGTGACTTCCGAGACTTTCTTCATCACTTCCACAGCGCTTCTCGCGTCCGCTTGAATCACATGGTCCACAAAAGGCAGGGACCTCAGTCGCTGAATGCCAACGTCTGAATAATCAATCGCGATGGTCCGAACACCCCGCCTTCGCTTTGCCTCATAAAGACAGAGCACTCCCGACTTACCTCCTCCACCAATGACCACGACGGTCTGATTCTCGCTCACCAATTGTCGCGTCTGAGCAGGCGCACCGGCAACATCAAGAACCGCCAGAGCCAAAGACTCAGGCAAATCAGAAGGCAATAACGCGAAAATTCCAGAAGAAAACAGGATCGCGTGCCCCTCAAGATCGACTCGGTCGGTTTGAGGATGGATTTTTTTGATCTTTCGAACTTCTAAAGGAGTGAGCGACAAAGAAACCAAAGTCGCAATGCGGTCGCCTACCTGAACCGGCTTTTCGTGAGTAGGAAAAGCGGGACCTACGGCAGCCACCCGACCGATCAGCATGCCTCCCGAGCCTGTGACCGGATTATGATGCTTACCGCGCTTCCTCACCAAATCAAGAATATGCCTTTCGATTTTTGGCAGTTCTCCGCCACAGACGGAGGAAATCTGATGAAAACTCGCTGAATCGATATTTAAGCTTTCGACATCAATCAAAAGCTCATCTTCAGCAATCGGCAAACTCGGATCAACCTGGTCCGCTTGCTGGGGCAAAACTCCCCGCGGTACCAGCACCCTTTGAATCCCAAAGCGATCCGCTGGACGCAGGGCAATCATGCTTGCCCCCCATCAAAGCCGACTTTTACGCTTCGCTTCAATCCTCTCATCAGCCATTCGATTGGCAACGATTTGGGAAGGAATATTTTCCGCTTGAGAACGCTCAAGAATCTCAGAGACGGTCTGACCGATTTTTGCAACATGTTCGAAGGCACGAGTCTTAGAATAGCCCCCACGAGCCGGATCTTCATAATAAATATTAATCAATCCCCCGCCGTTAATCACATAATCAGGGGCGTAGATCATTCCTCTCCGCATGATTTCATGGCCCTCGTCAGGAGTAGCCAACTGATTATTTGCCGCACCTGCGATCACCTTAGCTTGAATTCGAGGAAGCGTCTTAGCATTCACCGAAGCGCCCAGCGCCGAAGGCGAAAAAATATCACACTTCACATCATATATCTCATCGGGACGGACGATCTCAATTCCAAACTTCTTAACGGCTCGATCTACCATTGCCAAATCAATATCGCAGCCCACAACGGCTGCCTCTGCCTGTGCCAGGTAGTCCAACAAATAGTAGGAAACGCTCCCCAGCCCTTGCAAAGCAATTTTTAGCCCTTTCAGCGATCGAGTGCCAAAAGCAGCCAGAGCGGACGATTGCATCCCCTGATAAACGCCCCAAGCGGTTGCTGGAGAAGGGTCGCCGCTGGATCCTGGATCTCCTTCGATCCCCAGGACATGTCGCGTCTTGAGCTTCACCTGACGAAGGTCGTCTGCGCCAATGCCGACATCCTTCGCGGTAATGTAATTTCCACCTAGGCGATCTACGAACTCACCAAACCGTTGAAGCATGGCGGGAGTTTTTTGGGTTTTTGAATCTCCAATCAAAACAGCTTTGCCGCCACCCCAGGCCAATCCAGCCATAGCCGCCTTGTAAGTCATCCCCTCAGAGAGCCGGAGAACATCGGTCAAGGCCTCTGCCTCGGTCCCATAATCCCACATGCGAGTGCCACCAGTCGCAGGTCCCAGCACCGAGGAGTGAATCGAAATGATGGCCCGTAGGCCCACCCGATCATCCTGGCAGAACACCACTTGCTCAAAGTTACTGGGTTGCATTTGCTTAAAAGTCATCATCTTGGTTTCCTCGTTCGTCTTTTGCTCTGGAGGACCTTAACAAGGCAAAGGCCTAGAAGCAAGTTTTGATGGCCGGGCGAAGTGGACCGCGCGGGGAAGTGGAAGAGGTCTGCCGGAATCGACGGATTTAATGCCGATATTTTTGACACACCTCCAGAACTCAGACACACCCGCCTTAAATCAATTGTTGTGATTTATTTATATCTAGCTAAAATAGTTGGGATTTTAAGCATGCTTTCCGTTGCCGCCGTTGGCTCAAGACTTGCTCTTCGGAGATACATGATGGCCCTGCGTCAAGTTTGACAAGGGCATGCGAGAGCCATCACAGCAGAGTTGCCGTAGAAGCAGTGTTCAGGAGTAGTATTTATGCTGAATTTTAATCATAACCTCACCCTCAGCTTAGCCGTTTTGAGCTTTTTTGCGGCTACGCAACCTACATTGGCGTTAGATTGGGGGACACGTCAGGATAAAAGCGAAATTCAGTCAAAGTACAGAGGCAACCAGTGGGGCCAAATAAACAAAAGAATAGATTCTTTCAAAACCAATCCCGTGAAAACAATCCTCCAAAACCTCGCCAATTGTAAGAGGCTATCGAAACGACTTCAGACGCACCCAGCCTTCAGCACAGGAGTTGAATTTTGCGCCGAGCAGATTAAGAACGAAATACCCAAGTTGATTCAAGCAGCGCACCGCACTTTTCCCAATGACGCCGAAAATGTCGTATTCCATAGCTTCATGAACTTTGCAGCCAGCGTCAGAAGAGAGGCAGACCAACTCCAATCTGGTGTTTCCTCGTCAGAGCACAAGCGGAACACGCACCCGAGTGCACAAACCTTAGCAGTCGCTCACTCCGACCATCATCCACACGCGAAGCCACGTCGCCAGTCTACCTGGCGCTTACGTAAAATTCACCACCTCATTCCAGACTTTAACGTGGTAGTTGAGAAGGACCACTCGGGCACTGTGCGCGCGAAGGTCATTGGTAAATTACCCGCAAATTGTCAGGAATTTTTAAAAGTAGTATTCTACGATCCCAATAGTTTTGACGAACGAGGTCGATCCGATCGCCAGTCATGCTCAAGTACTGCGATTGCAGTGGGGGTCTGGGACAAAAGCGGCAACGGTGAACTCGAGCGCTGCATAGAAACCCATCAAAACCAAGGTGATCCATTTCAGCGTGGAGAAAATTGGGCCCATTTTGAAATCACAGATTTTGACCTGACCGAACACAATCGCTCAGGGGACATTAAAGTTGCTTACTTAGAGGGCAATAAAATCCACTGTGAATCATTTTCGGATGGCGATTCGCCCGCTCCGGAGGAGAATCATCTTTTCGTTACTGAGCAAGATCAAGAAGCCCGGGCCCATGCGAAGCATGAGGCCGAAGGCGCGGAACGCCGAGCAGCACAAGAAGCTGACCTTCATGCCGCCCAAGAAGCGCAAAAGAAAAGGCTGGCTCACCTCTGGGCTCAGGTAGCCCACTGTCGAACCATGGACACGGCCCACGCAGCTCAGCATGCCATTGAACAACTCATGAAAGACTTTAAGGGTGTCGAAGGCGGGATTAGCGATGAAACTGAGAAACGACGGCACCTCAGACAACTCGACAAATCCGTTCTCGAAAATGAGAATGAGCGTTTTAAACTCGAAGTCACCCAAGTCAATCGAGACGACGCCGAAAAAGTCGACCAAATCCGCGAGGACCTCAGGAAATGGATCGCAAAGCTCAGTCACGCAAACCTAGTGAATCGTGAGCAACTGATTGAAAAAGCTCGATTTCACCTAGGATTTCTAGCTAACAAGCTCTGTCCCGTTGACGACGGGATCGTCTCCCACTGTACCAAAGCCATCGAAATCGTCCAAAAGGACCTGATGGAAGGATTAGAGGGCAAAACCAGGCAGGTCTATGCGCAACCCCTTTTAGATCTCAAAATTCGTCGTCTCTATGCTGAAGCAAGACAAGGAAACGCTGGAATTCCGATCATCAAGATGAAGGAAACCCAGCTTCTTCAAGAATGGGCAAAAGCAAGAAGAGAGTCCTGTCTGACTATCAAAAGTGCCAACTCCGAGGAGTGCACGAAGCTCATGGAATACCGAAACGCCATCTTGAAAGCATCTCAAGTGGCTCACGAAGCTCTCAACGACAAAAGGCGCGACCAAATCGCCGAGACCCAACTGCTCAACGGCGGAGCAGCGCCTGACATGGCGATGGCCGGAATGATGGCAGCAGGAGGGATGATGCCAGGAATGATGCCAGGAATGATGCCAGGAATGATGCCAGGAATGATGCCAG
>CAINWE010000393.1 GCA_903854365.1 Oligoflexia bacterium | reverse complement strand
CGTCAATAATCCAGAGCTCGTCTTTCTGGATGAACCCACAACTGGACTCGATCCTCAGGCGCGAAGAAATTTTTGGGATTTAGTCCGCATGATTCGCAAAAAAGGCAAGACCATCGTCATGTCAACTCACTACATGGAAGAGGCCGAACAACTTTGCGACGAGATCGTCATTATGGACCACGGTAAAATTATCGCTCAGGGACAGCCCAAAGAGCTTTTAGGAAATCACGACAACCTCGAAAACCTCTATCTAGAGCTCGTCGGAAAGGGCCTTCGAAAATGAGGCGATTTTGGGCAGTATTTGTTGCTAGAAATAAGGAGTTCTATCGAGATCGAGGCGCTTTTGGCTGGAACCTACTATTTCCGGTCATCGTCATTTTTGGATTTGCCTACTCTTTTTCAGGCAACCAGCAAAACCTGTATAAAGTCGGAATCTTTGACTCGGGCCAGGCAGATCACTCAAACGAATTTACACGCACTCAGTACGTCGACTTCATCAAGTACCCATCACTCAACACAGCTCTCGAGAGACTCCGGCACCAACAGCTCGACATGGTCATCTCGCTAGACAAACAAGAGCAGTACTGGATCAACGAATCTTCGCCGAAGGGCTATCTTTTGGAGCGTGTACTTAAGGGTTCTGTCACGGCCCCCATCGAGAATTTCAAATTCGAAAAAAAGTCGGTACAAGGCCAAGAAATCCGTTACGTCGATTGGTTGATTTCAGGCCTTCTCGCCCTCAACATGATGTTTAGCGCACTTTTTGGGGTCGGATACACCATTGTACGATACCGACAAAATCATGTTTTACGGCGCCTCAAAGCCACTCCGCTTTCTGCGTTTGAATTTTTAACTGCCCAAATTGCTTCTCGCCTGGTACTCATGATTTGCGTATCTATTGCAGTGTATGCAGGGTGCAACGCAATCCTGCATTTTCAAATGCTCGGCTCCTACTTAGACCTCTTCGTCGTACTCACACTGGGCGCCCTGTGTCTCATTTCTCTTGGATTATTAATAGCCTGCCGCATTTCCAGCGAAGAATTTGCGGGCGGCTTACTGAATCTCGTTTCTTGGCCAATGATGTTCTTGTCGGGAGCGTGGTTTTCTCTAGAAGGAGCAAATCCATGGATCAAGCGATTTGCGCTGATTTTTCCCCTAACTCATGTCATCGACTCGAGTAGAGCCATCATGACAGAAGGAGCGCGACTGTCAGAACTAGGCAGTCATCTCGGGGCCTTGACTGGAATGACTCTCCTATTTTTATCGGTCAGTGCTTTTCTTTTTAAATGGGAAACTTAGGAAGAGCATATGAAATCGAAAGTGAAGGTGATCGACAGTTTATGGACTTTTGCGGTGGCAGTCGCTTTCGCGGGTCCCTTTGCACTCCCGCTCCTGTGGAGAAATCCACGGTTTTCGATTCGCACGAAGCTCCTAGGAAGTGTCTTCATTTTGGTACTCACGGGCGCCTTGCTCTGGATGACTGAGGTCATCTTTAAGGATACTTACAACAGAATCCACGAATTTCAGGAGCTGCAGAGGCAAAGCCAAAAACAGTCTGAATCTTCTGAATCTTCTGAATCTTCTGAATCTTCTGAATCTTCTGAATCTTCTGAATCTAATGAGACTACACCACAATATCCACCAACTAAAGACACCGCAAATTAAGATAGGAATTGACGCACAAAGCCCTGTCAGATAGCTTGGGGAT
>CAINWE010000392.1 GCA_903854365.1 Oligoflexia bacterium | reverse complement strand
TACCCAGCTCTCCATCGCGTTGCCACTGTCAATTTTGCCCTCCGTCAAAGCAGCTCCAATCCAGCTTGCTCCCTCGAGTACTCCCAGCTCTTGGGCCTCCAAGAGCATCCGGGAGACACGTGGGTGAGCAGGCATACGAGACATGAAACTCCCCAATTCCGTCAGCCGGCCGTCTAGCTCCGTAGCCCCAAGACGATGGAGTAGGTCCTCAGCAGCCTGAAGCGAGGCACTTGCAGGGGATTCAAACCATGGGAAGGTAGAAACACCCACCCCAAGTGCCTTCAAATCTAAAAGGATCTGAGACAAATCGGATCGCATGATCTCGGACTTTTCAAAGTGCGTGCGTGTTTCAAAATCTCCTTGAGTGTACAACCGGTAACAGATTCCGGGTCCCGTTCGTCCGGCACGCCCCATCCGCTGAATGGCTGAAGCTCGACTGATCGGCCGCGTTCTCAGGGAAGGAATCCCAGACCACCAAGAATAACTCGCCAACCGATGAAGGCCGCTATCAATGACGGCCGTCACCCCCGGAATAGTGAGTGAAGTTTCTGCCACATTGGTAGACAGGATAATTTTACGCGGCCCCCCCGGCAACAAAGCTTGGTCCTGCTCTTCTCGAGAGAGCTCTCCATGAAGAAGTAACACTCTCGCATGAGCAAGGCCCTCCAAGGATTGCTGACATCGCCTCATCTCCGCTATTCCAGGAAGAAAAACTAATAGATCACCTGACGTGTCTTGAAGCGCTCTCAGGGCCACCTCGCGGACTACCTGATCCAAAGCTTTTGCAGGAGCAGATGGCAGGTAACTGACCTTCACAGGATGAAGGGCAGCATTCAGGCGAACCATCGGGGCACCCCCTAAGTAGCGAGACAGGGGCTCCGCCTCCAGGGTTGCGGACATGAGAATAACCCTCAAGTCAGGACGATGATGAGATTGAAGCCACTTTAAGTAGCCGAGAGCTACATCGCTATGAAGATGCCTTTCATGAAATTCATCCAAAACCACGGCAGCAACCCGATCCAATTTAGGGGAGTTCATCAACAAGCGCATGAACATCCCTTCCGTCACAAACTTCAAACGGGTTCTAGGACTGGACACGCTCTCAAAACGAAACTGATACCCGACGGTATCCCCGACCGCAGATCTCAGTTCGGAGGCAATTCGCTGGGCACTGTATTTTGCTGCAAGCCGTCTCGGCTCCAACACCCACACTTCCTGGTCGGGGGCCCGAAACCGAGACCTCAACAAAGCCGGCGGCACTCGTGTCGTCTTTCCCGAGCCAGGGGAAGCCTCGAGAACTAAATTCGGATGACTCTCCAGGGAAGCGAGTATCTCCGGGAGGAGTGCGTCTATCGGCAGATTCATGAGGCGGATGTTAACCGCTTTTTAGATAAAGGCAATGACTTACGAAAAACACGGCCGCAATCCATTTTTTTAAGCGGTATTAATTTGATTTGTGCAATCGCATATTTGCTAGCACAGCCCTTCGCTCTGCTAAGTCCGCAGCGTACTGAGGCGCGGCAGCTTCGTCAGCCATGTTGCGAGCTTTTTGTCTCGAAACTTTTTTAGTCGCTATCGCAGCTTTATAGGCTTTTTTGTAATTTTCGAAGGCTTTAGTACTCACCTGCGCAAAGCGATACGCGAAATCTTGGGCCTTATTCGGAGCTAACTGAAGTTTAAAAAAGTAAGCATACGAGTAGCAACGTTCAAACTGCTTGAACGCATATTCCGGCTGGGGCTCCGACAAAACCCAATCAGCAAACCTCAATAACCGCTTACTCCGAAGTCCCAGGCGACCGAAGGCATACCTTCGAGCTTCTAAATCAAGAGCTAAGTACTTCTCTGGAACCTGGCGAACGACCTTCTTCGTCAGAACCTGGTCGTTCGCAAAGGCTGCCTCTGCAGCCGCATCAAAGATGACCGGGGCTAACTCCTCATCCGATGAACCATACGAAGACTCTGACTGTCCGTCTGACTCGCCTTCCCAGGCATCCTCTAGGTCGTCATCCAAAAACTCTTCTTCCATCTCGGCGGTATCGCCATCCTTGAGAAGAAGTGGCAAAACGGGGAGAACGACAAACCCACCCTCTCCCAAGACTAACGGCCTGCCGCCAACCACCAACAAGCCACGTCGGAGCTCAAGGTGCCCCAATCTTTGCTGCCATCGTTCAGAGGAAAGCGGAAACATCCTATCTCCCAGCATCACTCTTGAATTTTCCAAAACGATTTCGCAATCCCTGAGCAGCACCCGAGCATTCAGCGACCTAAACTCCTGTGCACTCAAACTGACTAACTGCCCGAGCCTCGATACCCAGTGCCCATTCACCAGTACGATTGCCTCGTCAGCCTGAAACAACTCTTCACCTGCTAACGCATTCATTCGCGGACTTACTAAAAAGACACGCCCACTGCGCAACACCAATCCTACACCAGGTACTACGTCGAATATTCCATCGACAATACGGATTTCTCGGTGTTCCAAGAGCAGAGTCCACTGCTGTTGGGCTCCATCTATGCTGGGGTCCTGGGCCCTCTTTCCGCTCGGATTGAGCCTCATAGAAACATGATCCAAGGGATACTGACCTCCAGAAACTCCTCCGCTTGAGACAGGGTGCTGAGAATATACCTCAGATGAAGCGCGTTGGTCCGATTCAGGTCGAACTCCCGGCACACGAACCGATGCACCCCTTGCGGCTGGAATCTGACCCGCACCAGTCGCCTCTGATTGAGCCGCTGCGTCGCCCGAGTGGACTGGCGCTACTGGAACGCCATGACCACAGGCTACGACTACAACACCTAAACCTACAGCCAAACCTATCTGCATGAAGCGATCGATTTGCCACTGCAACTTTGGGCCATTTGTGTATCTGATTAGAATGTCGGTTTGAATAATGTGCCTCACAACTCCCCTTCTTCCCCTCTACAATCGTGACGTAGGCTGAAACATAAGGCCAAGGCGCCCCCCTGATTCATGACGAGGTCCCTAGCAGGAACCATTTATTACATTAAATAAATAAAATAATCAAGCCGTTTATCAAGCCCGACTTAAGCCCTACAACAGGATCTCTTGTCGGCAGCAACCGACAGATCGTAGGATTTTTCCGACAGAAATCTGTTCGCAAACAGCAAAAATGGACCATTCACCGCTCAAACTCTGGCCTTCAAACCTGGCACAAACTTTGCTCAATCCCTCGCGTCACAAAAACAAAACGGAGAACTCGCTTGCCGAATCCTGCAATCTTAGTAAAAATCGGTGTCATCCTTTTGGGAAGCCTGCAGCTGAGCTGTGCCCCCCTCATCGCTGCCTCCCCTCGAAAAGTTCAACTGATTCACGGAATTCAGGTCCAAAACGGATTCACTGAAAGTCAAATCAGTCTCATTCGACAGGATCTCAACACCCTTCTGACACTTGAGATGACGGGCGAATCTGCTCGACGCCTTCAAGAACGACTCGCCATTCCGCACTCGGGACCAGAGGCACTCAGAGATTGGCTTGCCCAGCGGGTGCGCATTTTACTCCCACCCCAACTCGAGACTCTAGTCATGCCGACGGGGGAAGTCGCTAGAAACTACGGAGCTGCCCTTTTTCATGCCCTCCGCAACTCGGAACAAACCGATACAACAATCTGGATTCCGGGCCTCGGCCACCAGAGGCTATCCTCTCCAAGCGTTGGCTTCATCCAACTGGGCGAACCTTACTTTCAAATCCACACAGAGTGGGTCAATTCCTATCCGGGCTTAGAATCAATTCGAAGATTGGGCTACCTCTTTCATGAGGCGCGACATAGCGACACTCCAAGAGACACGGCCAGCGGCACCCCTATCGAACCTATCCCATCCACGGCTCAGCATGCACCCGGCTATCCTCATGTTTCTTGTCCAAAAGGCCACTTACACGAAGGTCAGGAATCCTGTGACGTCGATACAACTGGGGCTTTGGGTGTGCAAAGTCTCTTCCTGAGGGCTGCCGCTCAAGCCTGCACGACTTGTCTCCCAGAAGACAGGGCACTTATAGAAGACGAAGCCTCTCAGGCCGAATTACGAATCATTTATGACAGCAACCCCTCCTAGGGGAAGCCACAAAAACTTAAAACACACGAACTATTAAAGAGGAAAGCCGATGAGCAACACTAAAATCTATTTATCTATGATGATCTCAACTCTCTCGCTCAGCCCAGCTCTGAGCACAGCTGCCCCAAACCTGCAGTGGAGAAGCGGTATCAATCAGTGTCAGGGTCGATGGGGCTATAAAAAATACGCAAACTGCACCCACGAGGACCACGGAATCAAGCAATGGAAACTCGCTCGTCACAAAAACTGCGGACCGGAGAGTTACAATTGGGGAGAGCACCCAGAATTGGGAACTGAGATTTATCGTGAGGGATTCATTCTCAACGGAATTCCAATTCTAAGATTGGTCGCTACTGCCACTGAAAATGCAGGCGAATTCAAACTCATTGGAACAAAAATGAACGGCGAATCATTCGAGGCCAAAACTGTTCAAACGGGCCACTGGATCGACATGAAAGGAAGAACACTCGACGACAGCATGAAAGGTATACCCATCGATTCAAAACTGACAAGACTGGGATACGTTGGACAAAGGCTAATCATCACCCATTTTTTTGCCCAGGACCCCCTCCATACGGCCGAAGAATGGCAACGCTACCTTGAGAAAAACCATCCAGGCCTCCTCACTCGCGGAAGAAATGAGGCCTTTGGTCCAGAACGTTTTAAGCGAGGCCCCCATCCAGACTTCGGCGTTGCGGAATACAAGGAATGCAGAACCGCAGCAAACGGAGTCGAAAGCTACGTCGCAGCACGATCGAAGAACTGCAATGACGGCAAACCGGAAGGAACCATCTACTTAACGAAGTCTCTCTCCTCGACCAATCGTAACCCAATCCTCAATCCTTACGTGCAGGAAATTTTTGACGAATCAGAACTCAAACACGAGCTACACTGGCTTATCAAACAGCACGGTCCACTCAGCCCGGGTACTCACGAGCATCTTTTGACTCGAATCCCAGCTCAAGGTGCAGTCGAACCTCGTAAGATGCGCTACTACCATGAGATTGAACCTTCCTCGCTCTTTTGCACCACCGGAGATGATTTACCCGCGGAGACCACCGAGCAAATTCAAGCAAAATTCAAATTTTTGAAATCTCGTTATCAGTCAGTGCCATCGAGCGACCCGCTGGTCGAAAGCATCGACGGTCAACTCAGCCTGAAAGACGGCACATTTTATGGCCCGATCACGAATCAGGAGCGTCACGAGATCATTGCGATCCTCAAGGAACTCTTTTACCAAAAATCGGATGACCTCACCGACCAGCAGATTGAATGGATCACCGAATTAGAACGGGATCATCCAGAAGCCCGCTGCTCTTCATGAATGAAATGAGAATAGATATGAAAAAATCAATATTATTAGTTAAAAAAATAGAATTATGCATTATCACCTCCCTCACTCCCGTATTAGCCTGCGCGCCTAGTTTAAATCTAGCTCCTGCAGACCGGATTACCTTAGTGAACGAATCAGCTCATTTCGCGCTGGCAGTTTCAAAAATTCCAGACCAACCCGAATGCAGGGACGACCGCAGACCGGCCAGTCTTTTTGCACTAAGAATGGGGGCATGCCAATTGGATCCAGCCAAGAAGCCGATAAACGGAAGTGAAAATATCGTCTGCTTTGAAGAATTGCCAAAATTATTCGAATCTATCAAAAGCGACACATGTCGAAAAAAGTTTCTCTCAGAAGGTTTGGACAAGAGTCTCCTCAACCTCGCCGTGCAGCAATTTGACGAGAACTTTCAACAAGCATTCAACAATCCAGAAGGTAAGACCAATTTAGAAAAAGCGGGTTTCGCAACTCATGTTGCTTGGATTAATTCATGGAAGTCGATGGGTCAAGCCTCGACCGATTTTGATTTTGTCGATCACCCAG
>CAINWE010000391.1 GCA_903854365.1 Oligoflexia bacterium | reverse complement strand
GGTATATCGCTTAGCTAATACTCGATTTAGGATGGATTTATAAAAAGCTGACCGGGGGTCGGTGCCCCCTATTTGAGAGTTGTAGGAGACTAAACCCATGAATCAAACCCCGTTGATTGAATTAAATCAGGTGTCGAAGTCGTTTACCCTCGAGTCAGGTGCAGAAATTAAAGTTTTAGAGGGCGTCAATTTCTCGGTCCAAGAAGATGAAGTCGTTGCGCTTTTGGGGCCCTCCGGGTCGGGGAAGTCGACCTGTCTCCGTATTATGAGCGGCCTGATTGAGCCTACGTCCGGAGATGTGATGGCTCGCCAAAAACGGTTATCGGGGGTGAATCTCGAAGTATCCCTGGTGTTTCAATCGTTTGCCTTATTTCCTTGGGAAACGGTCTATCATAATATTGCGCTCGCTCTTGAGCCTTTAGGGCTGCCTACTTCGGAGGTGCGAATTCGGGTCAAAAAGGTGATCGATCTTGTGGGTTTGGAGGGCTTTGAGGAGGCTTATCCGAGAGAGCTTTCAGGGGGAATGAAGCAACGAGTAGGTATTGCGAGGGCTCTGGTCATGGAGCGGCCCATCTTGTTTTTGGATGAGCCCTTTAGTGCTTTGGATGTCTTGACGGCGGATACTTTGCGGGCAGAGATGGTCAAAATTTTTCTGGATAAAAAAACTGCGACTCGCTCCATGGTTTTGGTGACTCATAACATTCACGAAGCAGTCTTGATGGCAAAGCGAATTATGGTGATGGGGATTCACCCCGGTCATATTCGGCAGCAAATCGTGAATGATCTTCCTTATCCGCGGGACGACCAATCCCCTGCTTTTCAAAGAATGGTTTCGCGAATTCACGCGCTGATTACTGAGACGCTCATGCCCGATACGCCTGCGCCTACGGTTGAGGTCTCTTTGCAGCCGCGACCTTCTCAAAAGGGTCCGCCGATTGAGACGCTGCCGAATGTTCAGATTATTGAAATGATTGGCCTGCTTGAGGCTGTTGCCGATCAGGGGGGGTCTGCCGACATTTTTGAACTTGCTCATGATACCGGCAAGGATTTCGGACGGACGCTCTACCTCGTGAAGGGTGCCGAGCTTTTAGATCTCGTAGATACACCCAAGCAAAATGTTGTTTTGACTGAAATCGGCAAACATTTTGTTTCTGGTGATATTAACGTCAGAAAGCGCATGTTGCATGAGCTGTTTGGCGCTCTAAAAATTGTACAAATGACGGCCAATCTTCTGCGCAGAGTGGAAAGTTTGCGTCTCCCGATTCAGGAGTTGACTGATCAAGTGGGTGAGTGGCTGCCGAGTGAAAATCCGCATCAAGTTGTGGATAGCCTAGTCTCTTGGGGACGCTTTGCCGAATACTTCGGGTACAATGATGATACCAAAGAGGTCTATTTGGACGTAGGTCAAGAGACGACCTAGAGTACGTCCCTCGAATTGAGGAATCACCTTCAAAATGACCAAAAACTACATTACATCTGCAGGTGCTGAAAGATTGAAGGGTGAGTTAAAAAAACTCCTGACTCAAGATCGCCCTGAACTCGTGAAAGTCATTGAGTGGGCTGCCTCGAATGGGGATCGATCGGAGAATGGTGATTATATTTATGGCAAGCGGCGCTTGCGGGAAATTGATCGAAGGATTCGATTTCTGACCCAGCGGCTAGAAGCGGCGGAGATTGTAGATTGCTCGCGTCAAGATCAGAACAAAGTTCTTTTCGGTGCTTTCGTAGTAGTGTTAGACGAAGAAGGGCAGGGCCGGCGATTAAGAATTGTGGGTCAAGATGAGATTGACCTAGAAAAAGGGTGGATTAGTTGGAAGTCGCCGATGGCTAAGGCGCTTTTATCGACTCAGGTCGGGGATTGTGTGCAAGTCGATACACCGAAAGGCAAGTTTGAATACGAGGTCATTGAGTTGAGTTATGAATCCGAGTGAAGCTATGAGTCAGTCCGAAATTCATTTACCAAATAAAAAGCCCGCACCAGGGAAGCGACAGCGCGGCGCAATCGTTCTTAATTTGGGGACCCCTCAAGCGCCAGAAGTGAAAGAGGTGAGAGAATACCTTCGGGAGTTCTTGATGGATCCCTTTGTGATTGATGTTCCATATCTGATTCGTTGGCTGATTGTGTATGGAACTGTATTGCCGAGACGTCCGGCGGCATCTGCCGAAGCCTATCGCAAAGTGTGGACGGAGCGAGGTTCGCCTTTGTTGATTCATTTGTTGGATTTGGTTGAAAAAGTCCAGCAGCACTTGGGAGAAGAGTGGGTGGTTCAGCCGGCGATGCGCTACGGACAGCCGAGTATTGAGTCGGCTTTCCAACGTTTGAAACACCTTGGAATTTCGGATGTGACCGTGTTGCCTCTTTATCCGCAATATTCTTTGGCGGCAACCGAAACGTCGATTCAGGAGTGTCGTCGAGTGGCTCAGGGCGTGTCACCTGGTGTGCGACTGAAGTTCGTGGAAGCTTTCTACCTAGATCCAGGTTTTATTCGGTCCTTTGTTGAGCAGGCTCGGGTGTCGCTCAACGACTTTAAGTACGATCATATTTTGTTTAGTTTTCATGGACTTCCTGAGCGGCACGTCAAGAAGACGGATTTAAGTGGCTGTCATTGTCTCAAGCAGGCTGATTGTTGTGCAACGATTAGGGATGCGAACCAGAATTGCTATCGGGCACAATGTTTTCAGACGGCTCATGCGATAGCTGCGCAGCTCGATCTTAAATCGAGCCAGTATACCGTTTGTTTTCAGTCCAGATTAGGTAGGAATCCCTGGATTAAGCCTTACACTGATCACCTTTATGAATCTCTCCCTGCCCAAGGGCTGAAGCGGGTTGCGGTACTCTGTCCAGCATTTGTTGCGGATTGTCTGGAGACCTTGGAGGAGATTCAGCTGCGGGGAAAAGAGGAGTTTATTAGCCGAGGAGGGGAAGATTTGAAATTAGTCCCATCTTTGAACTCGAATGACTCGTGGGCTCGCGTGGTTGCGGGGTATTTCCAGG
>CAINWE010000390.1 GCA_903854365.1 Oligoflexia bacterium | reverse complement strand
GGATTACATTGCAAGAGCCAGACGAAGCGTGGTGTGAGACTGCGATCAGTGGGGATGTCATCTATACGTTGATTTCAGAGTTTCACCCTGGAGCTACCCGAGTATGGAGCGTTTGCATTTGCTTGTGTCTCAGGGGAGATCCTAGTTTTCTGTTTTTAGCGTTTTCGACTCGAGACGAAAAGCTTCTTAATTTTTTTAGACGGGGTCAGAAAATGGTTTGGGCCCAGAGGACCCAGGTAGCGCCTGGAGACTCGGATTCGGATGTTTCTGATGGTCTTGCTGGTTCTTGGACTGAAGATGAGACGATTCGAGCTCAGCTTGCGCAGCATCGACGAGAGGATGACATTTCTACTGAGGAGTTCGACACTTACCAAGGGTGTTTGGATATCGCTCTGCAGACGCCTGATGAGGTTTGGAGTATTGTGCTCTTCGAGGAATCGGATCGCAAGCTTTATCACTTTATTAAATACTTTCCGGAACAAGGTGGCGGAGTTTGGTATTTAGTCATCGCGCGAGAAACTCCCGATGGCGAGCAGATCGAAATTCTGGAGGCTTTTCCTACGCGGGATTACACTTTAGTACAGCGTTATCGCTCAGGGACGCAAGAAGTGCGCAGTGGCACGCCGTCAGAGGATCGAGTGATTCACTAGGGTTACAAACCGATGCAGTTCGCCAGGTTTTAAAAGGTTCCAAATGAATAAGCTGGGCAGGGTATGCTGGGATTCTTCAGGCAACGAGTCATCTCGGCGCCAGCGGTTTCAGGAACAATGTAGACTGCATTCCATTGGGTGGCGCTGCCGGTTGCCGGGAAGCTGATCCAGGCCGCGGTTTGGGCGAGATTGACACAGCGGACGAGCGGAGTGTGACTTGTTCCGTTGGTCATTATCGGTGTAACCGAAATCCCCGGAGACGGTACGTTCGTGACCAGTGCTTGCTCCATGGCAGGGAAGACGCAAACTGATGAATTCACCGAGGGGTTCAGGCTGGTTTGACTGAGGAGGAATTGAGAGGCTGCTGTGCTGTTCTTATTAGGGCAAAGTTTATAGTAATTGAAATGGTTTGCGTTGATTTCCGAACTCATGGGTATGATGTTCGGAGAGCTGGGGCAGAGGTAATTACTGGGATTCAGGTCCGGATTAGTGTTTTGTTGAGGAGTTGAATCAGTTCCCACGGTAGCGTAGGAGCTTGGAGCCGTGATCCCTGACGGGTTAGTGAGGTTGCCGCAGCCACCTAAAAATAAGGTGATGAATAAAGTCATAATCTGGTTTTTGAGTTTAATATTGGCCCGTGACATAGAAACATTCTCCTGTTTATTTGAAAAGTTGATCTTGTGTTTATTCTTCAACGGGTTGCTGCTGATCTAGAGTAAAAGCAACTCGAGTGCCAAATTGTAACTCCTTAGAAATAAGAGCTTTAATCGTTTGAGTGGGTCTGTCTGGGTGTCGAAGTTTTTGGCAAGTGTTAGGACTTTAGGTGAGCGATGGGATTCGCGCCTGAATGTTGGCGATTAATTGGGTTCTTGTCTAAAGATTAGTCACAGAGGGTGGTAAAAAAAAGTCGGAAAAATCGTAAACCTTTAGCCTCATTGATTTTTTATTATTTAAAAAATAGGCACAACCTTTGCTTAGTTACGTTTGTGTGGTGTGAACGATGTCTCATTGACTAACAGGTTTTGCCTCTTGATGGGGTGGTTCTGGAAAAGGGTATTATGTTTTGCAAGTTTCCGCTTTTAATTTCTAGATCAAGTTTTTTTGGAATTGTGTGCCTGCTGTCAAGTTGGGTAGGGCAGCAGCCAGTGTATGGAAGGGACCTACAGAATAATTATACTAGTGATGAGCTCCACAGTTTGAAAAACTGGGGGATTTACAGTGCAGCTCGACCCAACGCTCATTCTCTTCGTTCTGATATCGATGCTCCAGATGCTTGGAAAATTCAAGAAGGGAGTCGTGAAATTGTCGTTGCGGTCATC
>CAINWE010000389.1 GCA_903854365.1 Oligoflexia bacterium | reverse complement strand
ATCAACGATCGTTTTTTTCAGGGTAAAAATTACTTAGACTGTTAGGCTATACAGTCCTCCAACTGACTAGTAATCTTACCCGCCAGCTTGGGCCGACGGCGTGTTCTTGGTGATGACGACACTTTTTCCAAGCTTAGAGTCTAGATCGACTTTGTAATCGCGACGCTTGAGGAGTGCTCGCTTCACGGGCGGCTCGTGCTTGCTGCCGCTTGGACGAAACATCTCGGCCCAGTCTTCATCCTGGAAATGATAAGTTTGACTACATTATTGATAGTCCTGATATTCATTGGATTCAATGATTGCAAAAGTCTTTTGGTATTTTCGTGAGGGAACTGAAAAAGTGTAGTGGGTACGAGACACATAACCAACTTCTTTTGAATCAATTTATGCCACATATTGCCTAAACTTAAAATAAACTCACTAGATTGTCGAAAGTCTCCGAACTTTTTCGCTTAGAGCCTTTGCTGGGTCCGGCCTCTTCTTCATCTTCTTCTTCTTCTCGGACTCGCTGCTTCGCAAGCTCTTCATACTCGGATCGGTTCCACGTTCGGCGGTGATTGTCCGGTCTCATGGGCTAGAAACAAAAAAATGGTTAGGGTTTACGTCTTCATGTTATGATCATAATTTGCAACCCTAGAGTAATTGGACAATTTATACGAAGACGTCATTCGGAAAATCACAACCATCAAACCGCAAGATACCTACTGAAACTTAGGGCCGTAATGACACCTTTAAAGTTAAAATTTAAGCAAGATTTTGGAAGAAGCATTTCGAAAATACTTACGTTGCTTTCCTTTTTACTCATTTTGATAAGTGCTATCGGAGTTAGGAGAATTGATTAAATGTAATATCTGTAAAGCATGAAATTACAGAGTAACTGTAAAGAATTTGACCAAATTTGATACGAAAGTAAAAACTCAAAAAGTAAACGTTCGTCAATTTTTTTTATTTCTTCTAAAATGTCAACAAAACGTAAAAAGATGCCAGATTAAGCATCTAAGTTTTTGACCAAATGAAACTTGTAACTCCCTCTTCGCACTTCATTTTCATAGCAACTTCACGTTTCGTTAGCAACTTAGCATGAAAAATAATAGTCCATACTGATAATGGTCAATTTATACAGTTTCCCTAACTTTAAAGTACCACCAAAACGTTTTCCCAAAAGATTTTTTCTAATTCTGACCAAATTGTCTCGATTTGAGAGGTTGCGTTGACAAAAATGTTGGTAACCTAGTTTCTGAAATACTTGATATAGTACTTCACTTTCAGTCTTCGCATTTTACGTGCACGTTAATTATGGCCACATTATTATCAGTTTTAGAATTTTGAAATATTTTGGTTTAATATTGCCTATTGCGATTTGCGACTATTATTTAATCATGAGACAGTCGTGTGTACAAAATCCAGTTTAGTTCTCAACAGAGAAATAGTTATCAGCATTTAGTCCAAGAAAATCGAAATTCCAAAATTAGAGTCTGGTGTTGTTGGTAAACAATCTTGTTGGATTAGGCAATTGCTGGTACATAAAATTTCTCTGAATAACTTAATTCACAATTTTTAAAATGTTAACTCGTTCAAGAATTCTTCTCTCTCAAGCCCAGATCCAGTCGAGTTCAAGGGTTGTCAATTTAGGTGAGTGTCACTAAATTGTTACTTTTTATGCTTTGGCCATCCAGACCGCGATGGATCTTGCCGAGTGAGTCGACTAGACTGTGGGCAAATGGCTTAACTTCCACTTAATGCCTAAATCGGCCCTTTAACAAATTAGATCTAAATTTAACGTTGCT
>CAINWE010000388.1 GCA_903854365.1 Oligoflexia bacterium | reverse complement strand
GATTGATGCTGATCTTAATTGTTATCGATCTTAATCGAGCGAATAAATCGTGAAAGTAAGAGTGCTCTCTTCGATATTCTCTAGGCTGTGAATGAGTTCGAAAATATCGTGTGGCATAAAATTTTTAGGACCGATGCCAGTGATTTGTTCGAACACCGTTTCGGAGAGTGCTGCGAGGGTGCGGCGAGTTCGAGTGCCGCAGCTTTGAATCCAGTCGGATGAGCTTTGGGTCCCTGGTGGGTTGTCGGTGAGCATGAGGTTTCTTTCTGAGTCCCGGGCAGCGCGGCTGGCGGGTGTGAACCAAGCTTTCGTGAGCGGGATAATAAACGAACTTCCGTCGGGCTCAAGGGCGAGTTCCAGGCCACTTTCGCCTATTTTTTCGCGGACGTTGCCCATGGCCAGAATGAGATCTTGCTGATGTCCGACGGTGAGGTGCTGGCTTTCGATGAAGGGAAGTAAGTCTTTCGGGGGCAAGGGTTCAATGAGTTCAGCAATGAGTTCATAATCGTTTCGGGTCAGCCCGGGTACATTGAATCCCACTGACTCTGCATGGTGCGGCAATCTAAACGGCAGGGGTTCTTGTCTGAATCCTCCGATTTGATTGGAGTAGTTCAGAGCTACGGCTCGAGCTGTGAAGCCTCCTAGGCTGTGACCTACGAAGACCATTCTTTTGACCCGGGTAATCCCAATTTGTGCCAGCGTAATGCCCAAGGAGTCACTTCTGAGGTACGCGTCGACTTGTTCACCAATGGGTCGAACGTATTGCTGGATGAGGCGATCCTTGAGGAGTGAGTGAATCACGGCATGAGGGATGTTTTGAACTGATTGGAAGAGAGTCTTGGATTCGGGAGGGGGATCTTGATGAGGGATTCGCTCGAGGAGGGGCTGACTGTTGACAGACCTCGGTGGCGCAGCCTCGTGACTGGTTGCAGCACGTGAGCAGTCGGGGAGGTAATTAAAGAGGGGTTCGATGATATTCGCAGGGGCAATGCCTTTCAGAGAGTCTTGGTTAAATCGCAGGCATTGTTTAATTCGTTTTTTTCCGTAGAGCTCAAGTCCGCCTAGGTCGGCTATATAGTCGTTGAGTGTGGTGCTACCGCGGATCCCGAAGATGATCTCCCCTAACACTTCTCCGGTGGGCGTAACCTCTTTAGTGAAGCTCACTATAATTTTTGCAGGGCTTTCTGTTAAAACTTCGATGTGCTCGACAGCAGGAGCTGGGTTGCCGAGGGGATGATTTTGGGGCGGGAGAAGGTTGGCGAGGATTTCTCTCTCTTTAGAGTGAATCGAAGTGAGATCGATTTTGCTACTGAAAAAATAGGGGGCGTCAGACAAATACGCGTAGCGTAAGATTTCAGTCCGGCTAACGTCTCCTGCGATGGCAATCCATGAATGAAAAAGACAGGATAGACTAAAAAGAATGGCTACGTTTGTTTTTGTCTGCAAGAGAAGCGATCCTTTTTTATACTACGCGCATCGGCTTTATAAAATCACTCTGATTATTTATATGCCCTCGAAGCTGAAACGCAATTAAAAAGTCGAAAAGCCAGTGAAACGGGCTCTATCTATTTCGGTTCAGTTTGCTGTGTTTGATTCCATAGATAAAATAGAGGCTGAGTCCTAGGACTAACCAAGCGCCGAAGCGGATCCAGTTAGCCAAACCCAACTCTGTGATGAGATAAAAACAAGTTGATAAGCCG
>CAINWE010000387.1 GCA_903854365.1 Oligoflexia bacterium | reverse complement strand
TCGCTCAAGCGTCCAAGACCCCACTGAACCGACTCCCGTTCTCCCTCAAAATTTTGCTCGAAAATTTACTTCGCCAAGAGGACGGAATCGCAGTCAAAAAGAAGGACATCGAAGCACTCGCTCGCTGGACCGCCACAGCAACTCCCAATGACGAAATTCAATTCATGCCGGCCCGCGTCCTCCTTCAAGATTTTACCGGTGTACCTGCCGTAGCCGATCTGGCAGCTATGAGAGCCGCCCTGAAAAAGCTGGGTGGCGACGCAAATCTCATTAACCCTCTCCAGCCCGCCGACTTGGTGATTGATCACTCGGTTCAAGTCGACGCCTACGGGTCATCGGATGCCTTTCGAATCAACGCCGAACTCGAATTTGAAAGAAATGCCGAGCGCTACCAGTTTCTCAAGTGGGGGCAGAAAGCCTTTCAAAATTTTCGAGTGGTGCCCCCGGACACAGGCATCGTGCATCAAGTCAACTTAGAATACCTTGCCCATGTCGCGATGACCTCAAAAAAAGGCAACGAAAATTGGGTTTATCCCGACACCCTCGTCGGCACCGACACACACACAACCATGATAAACGGTCTCGGCGTTTTGGGCTGGGGCGTAGGCGGTATTGAAGCTGAAGCCGCCCTCTTGGGACAACCCTGCTCCATGCTGATCCCACACGTCGTTGGATTCAAACTCACCGGTCAAATGGCTGCAGGCACCACTGCCACCGACTTAGTCCTCATGGTCACCCAAATGCTCCGCAAAAAAGGCGTGGTGGGTAAATTCGTAGAGTTTTACGGCCCTGGCCTAAGTCAGCTGACTTTGGCCGATCGAGCCACACTTGCCAACATGGCCCCTGAGTATGGAGCCACGTTGGGAATTTTCCCAGTCGATTCTGTCACCATGGACTATCTGCGCCTCACCGGCCGCGGCGCATCAATCGCTCTCGTCGAGACCTACTTTAAAGAACAGGGACTCTGGTATGAAGCGGGCCAGGCTGAGCCAGAGTACTCAGACTATCTGGAGCTTGACCTCTCGAAAGTGGAGCCCTGTCTCGCAGGACCCGCCCGTCCTCAGGATCGCGTAGCTTTGAGTCAGGTCCGCAAGTCTTTTCGACAATCGATGCTAACTCTATTTCAAAGCCACCTCAAAGAGAGCGACCCAAAAGCGATGGCCGCATGGGTAGAACAACCTACTCAGGGAACAGCAAACGCTCCAGAACTCGCTGCCACGCATCCAGACGCATCCCTCGGGCTTTTAGGCAAGTCAGTATCCGTTCAAGGCCTCCCATCGAACTTTCAGCTTTGCCACGGATCGGTAGTCATCGCTGCTATCACGAGCTGCACCAATACGTCGAATCCGAGCGTACTCATGGCAGCCGGCTTGCTTGCTAAAAAAGCCGTCGAAAAAGGCCTCAAAGTGAAGCCTTGGGTCAAACCCAGCTTGGCACCTGGCTCAAAAGTGGTCACAGACTACTTGACTGAATCTGGCTTGCTCCCCTTTTTGGAACAGTTGAAATTTAACTTAGTCGGCTACGGCTGCACCACTTGCATCGGTAACAGCGGTCCACTGCCCGATCCGATTGCTCAAGCTGTGACTGAAGGAGACCTAGCCGTCGTGTCCGTTCTTTCCGGGAACAGAAACTTTGAAGGTCGAGTCAATCCCCACGTCCGAGCCAATTACCTCGCCTCCCCACCCCTCGTCGTCGCTTATGCACTTGCGGGGAATATCAACATGAATCTCGCGACGGACCCACTGGGAACTGACTCTCACGGACATCCCGTTTTCCTCAAAGATATCTGGCCCAGCTCAGAAGAAGTCGCTCAAGCCGTGAAAAAACACGTCACCTCCGAGCAATTTAAAAAGAGTTATGCCGACGTTTTTGCGGGCTCCAAAGAGTGGAGCGAACTCAAAATCCCTACCGGGGACCTCTACCAATGGGAGTCCTCCTCAACCTACATCAAGGAACCGCCGTTTTTCGAAGGGATCACGGCCCAACCCGCACCGCTTAAGGATATCCGAAGTGCTCGAGTGCTTGCGTTTCTCGGCGACTCCGTTACGACCGACCATATCTCTCCCGCCGGATCGATCGGAAAGTCATCTCCTGCCGGAAAGTACCTCATGGAACTCGGCGTGCAACCGAAGGATTTTAACTCCTACGGCGCTCGGCGCGGTAATCACGAAGTCATGGTCCGAGGAACATTTGCGAATATCCGACTCAAAAACCTCCTCGTTCCAGGCATCGAAGGAGGAGTCACACGCCATCTCCCTTTACAAAAACAGATGAGTATCTATGACGCGTCAATCCAATACCAATCCGATGGGGTCGCTCTGATCGTCCTCGCCGGCAAGGAATACGGAACCGGATCTTCTCGGGACTGGGCTGCGAAAGGACCGAAACTTCTCGGCATCCAAGCGGTGATTGCAGAAAGCTTTGAACGTATTCACCGATCCAACCTAGTCGGAATGGGGATCTTACCCCTTCAGTATGTCGCAGGAGAATCCGCCCAGACTCTGCAACTCAAGGGAACTGAGACCTTTGAAATTTTAGGACTGAATCAACTGCAGGTCGGTCAAAAAATTGAGGTCAAGGTCACCGATGAGAATCAATCCAGTAGAACTTTTACGGCTGCGGTTCGCATCGACACCCCAAACGAACTCGAATACTTTAAGCAGGGCGGAATCCTACCTTACGTCTTGCGGCAGTCACTCAAGTGAGTTTTAGCTGACTGGTTTTGCGTTTACAAGAAACCCCGTTTTCGATATCCTTCACTCAGTGCAGACTTCGGTCTCCTGAGTGGAGAGTCGGAGAGGGGAGCAAAGCAGTATGGACAAAAATCGAAAATTAGAACTCATTCAGAGATCTCTAGGCATCCGCCATAAACTCAAAGTCCATGAGAGCATGAAAGCACCAGACACGCACGAAGAACTCTCTCTGATGATGCTCTCCAAATGGGAGCTAGAAGACGAGCTCAAAGCAATCGAGGACCTCCTCGCTGAATCGCGGGCTTCCAACACGAACAAGAAGAAAGAACTGCTCGCCAAAAACGGACTCATCAAAGAAGCAGACCCCAAACGCAGAGTTTTGGAGACCGCAAGTTTAGCTCGATCCACCAGTCGATAAGGCCCCTTTCCCATGAAAATCATGCACGTTTCTTATCAAGACCCTCAAGCCCCGAAGGACTTCGCAAAGTCTCTCAAGGAAACCGGATTCGCAGTCATTCGATCTCATCCCATCCCTGAGACTCTCCTTCGGTCTGTCTACGAAGACTGGAGAGTCTTCTTCGAAAGCCCTGCGAAGTTCCAATTTCGATTCAACGCCCAGGAGCAATCTGGCTACTTTCCATTTCAGTCCGAAAAAGCCAAGGACTCATCCATCAAGGATCTCAAAGAATTTTTTCATATCTATCCCAGGAACCGGCTACCCGAAGCCATCACCGACTCAACCC
>CAINWE010000386.1 GCA_903854365.1 Oligoflexia bacterium | reverse complement strand
GAAAGTAGCTCTGGAGTCGGGCCTGTTTTTCTGCTGAGAGATTCCACGAATGAGTACGCATCAGCGAAATGAGCCCCCGATTTTTTCGCTTCTCCGGA
This sequence comes from Oligoflexia bacterium, assembly GCA_903854365.1. Classification (GTDB taxonomy): domain Bacteria; phylum Bdellovibrionota; class UBA1018; order UBA1018; family UBA1018; genus CAINWE01. The sequence goes on along the minus strand of CAINWE010000386.1, from coordinate 3,273 downwards.
TCCCAGTCGCCCCACGTTTTTAAAAACTGATGATTAATCCACCCGGAACTCGATGAAGATCAGCACTGGCTACGACCTGGCTCCAAACAAGCTCATCTTAAAGAAGAGGTCGAGGCGCTTCGTCTGCTGGTTGAGCGGATTACTAGCAGTCGGGAGACGCTTGATGGTTATCGATCAACCAATTTGCGGGTTGTAACTACGCGTGTAGCACCACCGGTTGTGCCACCCTATTCAGAGGATGATTTATTTCATCCTCAACATTGGAAGTCGTTCTATTCGGAGGTTAAAGACAGGGTTCGTCGCCTTGCTGGGTAGGTGAATTATCTTACGTTGATCAATCGGTTTGGTTGGACCTTGCGGAATCAGATCGCTGCAAGATGAAGGCCGCTTAGGAAAAAGTTTAGATATGGCAAAGGAATTCAAACTATATTTTGGTCCAGCTAAATGTAAGCGCTTCAAGGAGGCGCTAGAGGCCGTACGGGACCATCCCAAGTTGAAAATCGTCAATCCGGATGATCCGAAGAAGCTCTATTACGAATTAACTCTCAGTGACGACAGCGTAGACGAGCTGGCATTTTACAGTAAGTTGATTTGGGGATTGGGTTGGCGCAAGCTCCCGACAGATTTGACTGAAATTGAGTACAAGTGGAACGGTGACGTTCACGAACAGATTTTTCCTCACATCTGGAAGACTCACTTCGAAATTCTCAAGCTTCTTGAACCGTGTGGTTACACCAAGGTTATCGATGAATATGGTACCTTGGGTTATTCTGAAAAGCTGCCTCCCGATCCCGTAGGGCATTATGAAGACATCAGGAGGGCTATTCAAATTAAGGATTACGATAAAGATGTGAGGCTTTATTACAAAAATCTAGGCGATTCATATTACGGACCCGTGCATCCGGAACTCGTATATTTGAAACGTTTGGGAGAGATCGAGTTAATTGGTAGGGACCTCTTCTATAGCCGACCTGAATCATCAATGGATGAGTTTCTTAAAGAGCATCTCGCTGAGTACGTGGCTTGCATCGATGAAGAGTTAAAACACAGAAAATCTGAGGGCAAAGCTACGGCTACCAATGTGCTAATTAAAGAGGCCCCGACAATCGAGGGTGTTGAAGCCGCCATAAAGAAAAAAATTGCGAGCGCAGTGGTTGTAAGTAAGGGGAATAAGGTCGCAAGGCTTGAGATCCCCAGAAACCCAACCGCTAGGGCTTACCTCAGAGACGGTGAGGTAAAGTCAGGGCGCCTATTCGATCAGTTTCCGAATCCTTTCTTGTGTACCCGGCGGTATATTTACGCCAGTGACAAGGTTTTGCATCCTTTGACTACGTTTACTCCAGAAATGCACAAGAACCTTGTTACAGGTAAAGGATTCCAAGTGGGCAAGTTTGAACGCTGCTGGTTTCGTAGGCGTAAGAATACACAGCTGGATGACACTAAAAAAATGTCAGACTTGCAAGAGTTATGGGCCTGGACGGATGGAGTGGATTATACAGGTAAGGAAATCATCTTGGACGGTAAGAAATTTTTTGAGGTGGAGCGAAAGCATGATGGGTTACTTGTAAATACCGACTACCTGATGTTGGATCACAACCCACTCGAGGACATTTGCGACGAGATCCTTCGGGACTCTGAGAATAGGCTAAGAGTCAGGCACGGACTGCCAAAAGTTGGCGAGGGGTGGGTCTCTGAGACGAAACTATATAATTTAGTCAAAGCTCTTTTCGGGGATGCCAAACAGCACGCTCGCCCCAAGTGGCTTGGTCAACAACACTTGGACATATTTGTAGCTTCGAGGAGCCTTGCAATCGAATATCATGGGTCGCAGCATTTCGAAGCAGTTGATTATTTCGGCGGGGAAGAGTCGTTAGCAAACACCCGGGAACGAGATAAACGCAAAAGACAAAAGTGCAAGAAGGCAAAGGTAAAGTTGATTGAATGGCATCATGAAACCGCGATAAACGGGGTAAACCTACGAGCTATTCTTGAAGAGAATGGCATTAAATTGGGCTAGACAGGATTCTTCTCCCCATCTCAGGATCATCCCGATCGCGTGGTATTATTCCTCGCTCCAGGCAAATCTTTGCTTAAGGTCATTTAAGTGGCTGTGTGGTAGCTGTTTCATGAACTGTAGGCGTCCCACAAGAATTCCAGCAGAAATGGTAAGGTTCTGTGCAAGTCGTAGAACGGCCTCGTGTGAAAGGTGAGTAATCTGTTTTAACTCCTTATTGAGTAGGTGCTGTGGAATCAGGCTTTCGGCTGAAAATGCATCAGCCTCATCCTCTTCTTGAGTGCGGGGAGTGTTTTTCTTTTCGAAGTCGACAAATAGATCTCGTTTTCCGTGTTTTAGAATGTGTCCGAGTTCATGGAAAAAGGTAAACCAAAGTTGATCGTCAGTTTTGTAACGAAGACTCAATAAAACCATTGCCTTCTTGGGTGTTAGCCAGCGTGTTGCACCACAGACAGGAACGCCTTTGTATGCGGGCATAAAGACAACGGCAACCCCAGCGGAGGCACAAATATCTTTGAGTCTGGGAACAAAGGTTTCAGGATTTAAGTCCAAAGTGAGAGACCGCAATTCAGGAAGCGCTGCTTTTAGTTTGTGTTCTTCAAATTCAGTGCATTCGATTTTTTCTGCCTCGATTTCGCCTTGTCGTATCCATGCCGAGGTAGGGCCAACCTTTGCTTCAAGTTTGTTCGATTTTCGGAAAGCAATTTGCCTTTGACCCCAGCCTTTGGACCACTGTTCTGGTGAGGCTACGCCAAAAAAATTGAGCAACTCAATCTTCAGTGCTGCTTTATCTGAGCGAAGGTCTTTAATGCATTTTCGAGAAATCATTTCAACAATTGGAAATTCTTTCAGCCAATCACTTTTTTCATTGAGACGGCTAAGCTCATTGGTCCGCGCCAAGAAGGTCCGGTAATTTGCTTCCATTTGGTTCCAAAAATCAGCTGGAACGCCCAATGTTCGTTCAAATTGAATGGCAGTATCGGATGTCAATGCGGCTTTGCCTTTGATGATTTCGTTGATCGTCTTAATAGGGCGGCCAGTTCTTTTGGCAAGCTCTACCTGTGACATTCCTTTTTCTTCAAGAAGTTCTACCAGTGTTTCACCAGGAGAAGATACGCTGTCTGGCAGATACTCATTTTTCATTGATTCACTCATGTGTATCCTCGATCCCAAGGATTGTTACTGATTTTACTAGATTCCAATCTAGCCCAGTATCGTCCCTGTAGACGTTGTCCCCATTGGCTCCAAAAAGGAGCCGT
>CAINWE010000385.1 GCA_903854365.1 Oligoflexia bacterium | reverse complement strand
CGACCATTCAGGGATGGCACACTTGCCCTCAGTCTGGCCCGATCCGTGCCTCTAATCCGTGTTCGGAGTTCATGTTTTTGGATGATTCTGCTTGTAATCTCGCTTCGCTGAATTTAGTAAAATTTTTGAAGGAAGATGGACAGTTTGATCGAGAGAGCTATCTGAGCGCCGGGCGGACTTTTCTAATTGCTCAGGATATTTTGGTGAGTCTATCGAGTTACCCGACTGAGAAGATTGCTCGCAACTCGATTGAGCACCGCCCTCTCGGGTTAGGCTATGCTAACTTGGGGGCTCTTCTGATGCGCTTAGGGCTTCCTTATGATAGCGATGCAGGACGGGCTTGGGCCTCGTCTTTGACCTCGATTTTGTGTGGTCATGCCTATTCCGTGAGTGCAGAGATGGCATCGGTGATGGGTCCGTTTCGAAAGTTTAAGCAGAATCGAGCGCCGATGCTCAAGGTGATTGAGCGGCATAAAAAGGCTGCTGAAGAGATTGCCTCGAACCAAGTCCCGCAAGGGTTGATTCAATCAGCGCAAGAAGTTTGGGATCTGGCACTGAAGCTCGGGAAAAAATTCGGCTATCGGAATGCGCAAGTTACGGTGATGGCCCCTACGGGGACGATCGGATTACTGATGGATTGCGATACGACAGGGGTGGAGCCTGAGTTTTCACTGGTTAAATTTAAGAAACTCTCCGGCGGAGGTTCCGTGAAGATGGTGAACGGCTCGATTGCAGCCGCACTTCGGAGACTCAACTATACTGAAAATCAGATTTCTGAGATCAATAAATTTATTCTAGATAAAATGAGTTTAGAGCAAGCTCCTCACTTGCGATCTGAACACCTTGCGGTTTTTGATTGCGCTCATCCGACTGGCCCCCGTGATCAAAGGTGCATTGCACCCCTTGGACATTTGAAGATGCTTGCGGCCATTCAACCTTGGGTGTCAGGCGCCATCTCAAAAACTGTGAATTTACCGCAGACGGCGTCTGTCGCAGAGATTCAAGGGCTCTATGAGCAGGCTTGGAAGCTAGGCTTGAAAGCCATTGCGATCTATCGCGATGGATCTAAGCTCTCCCAACCTTTAACCGTGCGGGGTCCGGCCTCCGCTGAGTCTTCGACTCTGGCTGAGGCTCCGTTTTGCGAGAGCTGCGGTTAGGGTGAACTTTGCGTTACTTGGGCCAGTGGGGTGGAAGAGGTGCTTCGATTTCTAAGGGGCTCCCCGACTTGAGTGGGAATGCGAGTTTCCAGGCATGGAGCCAAAGCCGCTCTGCAGGGAGAGCAAAATTTTTTCGTCCATAAATAGGATCGCCCCAGATGGGTGCTCCGATGGATTCGAGATGACAGCGGATTTGATGCATCACTCCCGTTTCGATTTCTACAGTAAGGTCGAAGAGAGGTGAGGTGGGGAGTGCGAAGCCTTCGAGGACTCGGGTCAGAGCTGGGATGGGCTTCCCTCGGAAGTGAATCATTTTAGAATGGTTCAAAGCAATCATTCTTTTTTTTGATTTTGCGTGATGCGCAAGCGGAGTTTCGACCTGAAGAGGAAGCTGCAGGGGATGCTCGAGAGTCGAGATTGCGCGGTAGATTTTTACTACTTCGCGTTTTTTCCATAGGGTTTTGAGGCGGTCGAATTCTGATTGAGTCTTAGCGAAGACCAGAGCGCCGCTGGTCCCCGTGTCCAGACGATGCACCAATCCTGGCTCAAGCGGCTGATCGCCTACTCCGAAGAGGGGTGGGAAATAAGTCAATGCTGATCCTACGGCCGTCTCTGTTTGAGCAGAAGTTTGGGGTGCAGACGGTACTCCCGATGTCTTATGGAGAACGAGGAGCTGCGCATCTTCGTAGAGAATCTTTAAGAACGATCCTTGGGTCGATGCTTGGGGAGTGGGTGTGAGGGTGTTCGGTCGCGGAATTTGGATGGGATGAATTCCCAGCGGAAGCTCGAATGAGGGCGCAATCGGATGGTTCTGGTAGAGAATGAGCTGGTTTTGAAACCATTTTTTGAGTTGGCTTCTCGAGATCTGAACTTGCAGGGATTCGAGAGCGTTCAGAAGTAATTGGTCGATCCGCCGCGCTCTCTCATGGACGTGAACCGAGATGGTTTGGGTATCGCCCATGAGCTCCGCTGGCTTTCGAGAAGGGACAGGGTGAGTGCGGGTAGGGTTCATCTCGTTCAAGCCTCGATCTTAGTAATTGGGCGATCCGCATGGCACGGTCGGTTCTAGGTGCGCTCCGTTCCAGTTGCCGATTGTGGTCGGGGTAGCGGGCATGGCTAGTACTCCGGTAGCACAGCACCCGCCCGAAGGATAGGTTTTTAGCCCAGTGGGGTCATAGGTGAGTTTGCACTGAAAGGGTTGAGTGCTGGTTGCACGGTTCAGGTTGGGGTCGGTCAAGGCAGCTTCGACCTCCCAGGCTCGCGCGAGGAGCGGCATTCGCGGATTGGCTGAAATTCCATAGAGTTGAGAGGATGTGCTGGTGTTGAGGACGGTCCGATCGCAGGTTTGGGAGGCGTTGAAGGTGCTGTCCCACGTCGTTAAGGTCGAGTGGCGACCCGGGGCCTTCGCTGAGCCAGCAGGAGGATAAAGGTTCGGCACAGTGATCGAAGTGGCGTGACAAGATCCCCCATTGTGGACGTTCTTAATCGTGTGTGACGTAAAGGGAGAGATGAGTCCCTTGGGAGTGGGAGTTGTGGAGGGATAAGGGAACGGAGGATCTAGGCTGGCCAGGTTATTGTTTTGGGTAGGATAGACTTCGGCGCACCACGCTTGTTGTTGAGTGAGGGGATCGATCGCGAAGTGGAGCGGAGGGTCCTGGAGGGGGCTTGCCTGAGGGGCGCAGGCGAGAAAGTTAGTGTCCTCTACGTAGTACGGGGTGAATGCCTGCACGGGCCTAATGTATTGATGGTTGCGGGATCCTGGGGCAGTGTTATTTAAGTTGATCGTTTGAAAGGTGAAGGTAGCCACGCCATTATTGGAGAAGAGGAAAGGTAGGGCTGCAGAGCAGGAGGGAGCGCCGAGATGATCGGTGCCGTCTAAGTTAGGAAATTCCGTACCGTCCACATTAGTGCCGCTCCAAACTGGATTATTAGTAGCGTTATATCCAATTGCGAAATTACCGCTGTTGATATTCGTGCTTTGGGCGTTGCCGCTGGGGAGTCCTCCCTGTTGGGTCACCGACATTCGGTCGAAGTACGAAAAAGGGCAAGGCTTCGGGCCCGCCATTGTAGCAGCTGAGTTTTTCACGGGCCGATCCAACACATACACAGTATCTAGACCTTGATTCATCCCTGAAAGGGGATTTCCGGTTGAGTCAAAGAGTCTTGGATAGAGAGCTACAAATCGCCTGAGTCGGAAAGTCGGGACGATCTGGTTGGCGGTATTGTGAATCGGGGCGCAGGTTCCGTCGGTTTTCGGGAGCGAAGCAAATCCCAAGCACGTGCTGACCATCGTGCTTGAGTCTGCGGGAGGGCCGTTTCCTCCCGCATTGGTTCCTGCTGCAGTACCGCTGGCTGAGGCGTTCGGAAAACAGGTGCTTGAGGTGGCAACTCCGTCCGCGAGTTTCGTTTGTGCGACGACGCCGACGGTAAAATTCGCCGAAGGCCCCAGGGACAAAGCGAAGGTGGCGTCGAGCGGCCAATAGGTACCCTGGGCACCACTCGCAAGAGAGCCACTGATGGGTTCCTTGACCATCGGGCAAATAAAACTGGAATTGAATTGCTGGATGCCGCCAGCTTCTGAAGCACGAATGTAGAGGTTGAAGTAATCAGATTGTGATGAGGACTCGGGTGCGGCTGCCGGACAATTGGCGGGTAGAGTGCCGCCGGAGCTCTTCGCGACACAAAATTTAGTCGCATAGAGAAAGTCGCCTTTGTCGCTGGTGGTGGATTGGGTTTGCGGTTCGGCCCGAGATTGAACGGTCATGTACTTCGAAATAGTTTGGTAGCAGGCATACCGAAGAATATTGCTGAAGAAATTACCGGTTGAGTCTTGAAAATTCGATCCGGTTGCACTGGCTCCTTTGAGGTAGTTGTAGGGATTGACAGTAAATAACGCACGGTCGGGGTTAGTCGAGTGGGGAATCATCGAGATGTTGATTTGACTGCCGGTGGGTATTTCGGTGGCATACCCGCTGGGGGCAGGACAGCTGGCCTGGTAGTCGGAGATGAGTGCGGGGGTGGTGAGTACCATTCGTTGGATCGGTGTTGCGGTCGGGTTGGAGGGATTCACAGCAGTCCAAGAGAACTGACAAGAACAAGGCTTTGCGATCAGAGCGGTTCCGCTCGTCGTGGTAGGGTCGACTGCGTTGCAGTGGGCCGAAATTTTCGAGGCTGACAGGATGGAGTTGAAGTTCAAAGTGAAGACGGTACTTTGGGTGCCTCCGCTGGAGCTTGATGAGGTGATCGGAATTGCCGTTGAGATGAAGAGCTTCTGGCCTGAGGATGGACTGGGACTGGGGGATCCGGAGGGCGAGACGTTCATGCTGAGGGTAGTCTGCAGTAGGGTTGAAAAATTGGAGCAACCGTTGAATAATAAGGTCAGTGGAAGCAAAATCCAGATTTTAGAGGGGCGATCCATATCCTTTGCTCCTTTTCCAGTTCACAGCGGTTACTGTTCTTAGTTTGGTCCTTTTTATTAGAATTTTAAACTGATTTATCTCTTGATCGCGAGGGCGGATTAATTCGGTTGAACGGCACAAATCGGGTAGATCCCCGTTCGTTGAGGGTCGGTGGCATTTGGATCAGCTGTGATTGTAATGTCGTTGAGAAGCGGGAGGTAAGAGAGCTTTTGGTTGGGGTCACAGCTGCCATCTGCGGTGCAGTCTGCAGCAGTTTTTCCTCGATAGGGAATGAACTGCTGACCTAACGCAGTACCAGATACGATGTCGTTTCGGGTGACTGTGGTGGGAGAGGCGACGAAGATATAGTCTGCGCGTGGATTGGTATCAAAATTAGGCGTCGCTTGGAGATGGGTCATCGTAGGCTCCACTAGTCTGGACCAAGAAGAATTGGTGATTGTGCTTGCAATCGGGAGAGGCGTCCCACAGAGATTTAAAGGATCCAGTCCGATCGTACATCCTAAGATATTGGAGAGATTGAGGGTGCCTCCGATGCCTGTGGGAGGAACGACCAGATTCCAAACGTCCCCGTAGAGCTGGGTCGACACGTCTGCAAAGGGAGAGTTGGAGGTGAGGCCGCAACCGACCCCCGGATCATAGCCTGAAGTGGGCGTATAGGATCCCTGATGGAGGTTGGGTAGGCCGCTTGCCGCGACTGTGCAAGCGTTGGGACTAGAGGCACTTGCACCTGAGCCGGCACTGAGATCGACACATTGAGTGCCTGTATTGCTGAGGGTTCCCCCGGAGCTTACGCCGGCCATCACGATACGGCTAGCGAGGTAACGAGTTGAATCAATCGCATGATAGGAGACGGTGGAAGGGTCGTTAGGACAGGCTGTGAAGACTTGTTGTGGGGGTATCGAACCGTCCGTTGAGACATTCCAGGTACCGGGATTACAAGCAATCGCGTTCATACTGCTGGTGGGCACGAAGGACGATCGAGGGGGGAGGGATGCTCGAAAAAGCCAGACTTTGACCCAGTGGTAATTGCTCGGGATGAGGCTGGTGCTGGGGCATCCTTCGACACCGTTCGTCGTCACAAAACTGGCCCCGTAGCCGAGAGGAGGAGCGACGGTGGAGTTTCCTTGCGAGTCGCCGTTGGAGATGAGGGAGGGGGCAATCGGGGCGTTGACGGGTACTGTAAAAGCTCCCGTGGGTTGAGTGGTGAGATAAAAGCTAGAACGGTCAAAGTTGCTGGGGACTGGGGGGGCAACGGTACTCACTCCGTTAAAATCTTGTACGCTAAAAATGGGGATAGACGTGGTGTCTGGGATGGATGGGCATTCATCGTTGACGTCGGCACTGTTCACGAAATATTCTAAGGATCTTCCGAGATTTGAGCTGTAATAATCTAGTGGATAAGTGAGGTAGGGGTCTTCCGATTGAATCGGGTCGTAGATCCCGGAATCCGTATCAAAAAGGTAAGAAACGTTGATGAGACTTTTGCAAAGGTAACGGTTCACTTTGAGGTAGGCAGAGGGCCGTGTGGTATCGAGAGACGGAGATCCGGCGGTGCTAAATTGAATTGAGTTGCTATAAAGGTTTGAGCTGCTGACGGCCAGAGACACTGAGAACGAAGTCACATCAAAGGGGATGACTGTGGAGTAATTACATCGCACGAGATTAAATTCATGGTAGGTCACGGGTTGAGTAATGCTCTGGTTGGGAGCACTGGCACTTGAAAATTTAAAGGTACAGGT
>CAINWE010000384.1 GCA_903854365.1 Oligoflexia bacterium | reverse complement strand
TTTGCCTATGCCGTGCATACAGGGGTAGGGAATCAATGCGTGGGCGCGAAGGTGAACGGTAAAATCGTACCCCTGAGGCATCGACTCAAGTCCGGAGATACGGTTGAAATTGTGACCTCACCCTCTCAGTCACCTTCTAAAGATTGGCTCAAGGTCGTCAAAAGTTCGAAGGCAAAGGCAAAAATTCGCAGCTTTATTAAACAACAAGAGCGAGAACGCGCTTGCGAGTTGGGGCGTGATATTTTGGACACCACGGTGAGACCTTATGGATTGAGTCTCTCCAAATTAGAGCGATCGAATGAGTTATCTAAGGCTTTTGCTCTGGCAAATGCTCGGACTCCTGAGGAACTCTACGTTGCTCTGGGATATGGTCGTCTCGGGGTCGAGCACATTATTCCTTTACTGGTCCCCGAAGAAGCTCGCGAGAAAAAGGTTGAGGCTGCAAAAGCAGAAGATCAGAGTTTCTTAAAGCGTGTTTTTAATGCAGCTAAAAAGCGTAGCGAAGTCAGAAATGCGATTACAGTTGCACATCTGGATGACGTTTTAATTCGTTTTGGGAAGTGTTGTAATCCGCTCCCCGGCGATGGGATTATTGGTTTTATTACAAGAGGGCGCGGCGTATCCGTTCATACTGCCACTTGCACGAAGGCAATTGATAACGATCAAGAGCGTCGGGTGGATGTCCAGTGGAACTTGCACTCTCAGGCGACGATCAAAAGGCATGTTAAAATTCGTGTTTTGTCCCTGGACGAGCCGGGTTTACTTGCGCTCATGTCGCAAACCATCACATCCTGTGGAATTAATATTGCCTCTGCTCATATTCGGACCACGAAGGACAAGAAGGCGATCGCATTATTCGATGTGGAAGTGAGCGATATTTCACAGCTTCAAAAGGTAACCAGTGCGCTTGAAGGTAAAAAGGGCGTGATTAGCGTAGAGCGCACGCGTTCCTAGGAATAGTGTCATTGTAAATTGTTATAGTTTAGTAACTTCTGCTTTAAGTCTAAAGGAATATTTAAAAAAACATTTGTTCCTTGATTAATGCATCATTCTCGCTTACATTTCGTCGCTTATCATTTGCGTGTAGTGGCTTTCGAGCGGGAGTGGCGGATGAATGGGTTTGTATAACACACGGAAAAAGAGATTTGAGTTTCCTGCTGGGGCAGTTGTGCTCGGTATTTTCTGTTTTTTAGGGTTCATTTCAGATTTGAGCTACTGCGCAGCAGAAGAAGCAGGCCAAACACTCGATGTGATGGAGTCGACCTGGAATCAGATTCGGCCCCGATTGCGGATGAGGACTTTTTCAGAGCTGATGACCCCTTCCTTCAGTGGTAATGGGGATTCGGTGCCGAAGCCCAACGGTTCTCGATATGCTCCTGCGCATCTCTTTAATATTGTTTGGACGGATTACGAAATTTCTCGAAACTTTAGGTTGTTCTATTGGCAGAGATTTATTCTGACCTTGAACGCGAATCCAGACTTTCAACCCTTTCAATATCTTCCGCGTGATCCTCGATTTGGCGCGCGGTGGACCCAGGTTTTTGATGTTCCTGGCTTGAGTACTAGTTTTGATGTTTTCATTCAGCCCAACGTGACTGCGAATAAAATTTCGAATCAAAACATTGTTGAATTCGGGTTTAGAACCAATACAAGTTATGCGATTCCGCAAAGCCGCTGGAGTTTGGGCTTAATTCAAGAGTTCACCTCGTCTTATTTGGGCGGTGGGCGCGGGCCTCAGGCGTATGGCTGGGTCATGAATTGGTTCAGTTACGAGTTCTCGCCGGTCTTTTCGACTCAGACTGCGTTTTCAGTTCCGTTTCAAAACTACAGGGGCGATAGTTTGGCGAAGTGGACCTGGGATGCTCCCGGTGGGCCCTATATGCAGAACGGGATTGGAATTAATTTAAATAAAGACGTCTCAGTTGCCTTTTTGCTTAATAACTACCTGTCGCAGCCCATTAGTATGAGAAATACTTGGGCTTCGATGTGGGTGAGTCTTACGATTCTTTAAAACGCCCGAGTTTTAGGCTCCCGTATTTTGTGGCGCTTCAGCATTTCGAAGAGGGTGCTTCGAGCGACGCCTAGGATGCGAGCTGCTTGGGCGCGATTCCCTTGGGAAAGTCTCAGGGATTTCAGAAGCATAATTTTTTCCATCTCTTGGAGTGTGAGAACGGGTTGACCGAGCTCCAGTTCGGGTCTCTCGGTGATGTTTTCAGAATTGAGTAAAAACTCGAATGCCTCTTCTTCTAAAATGGGTGTAAACGCTCCCGCCAGGCCGCTCGCTCGTTCTACAGCGTGCCTGAGTTCTCTGACGTTTCCGGGCCAGGAGTGAGCCTGGAGGCGGAGAATGGCTTCAGTCGAAATGGCTCGGTCTAGGTCTAAAGCGAACTGGCGTGCGAGCAGGGCAATGTCTTCGGGTCGGTTCCGGAGGGGTGGGATGTGGACTGTGACTGAGGCAAGGCGATAGTAGAGGTCGCGCCGAAATTTTCCCTCTTCGACGAGTTTGAGCAGGGGATGATGAGTGGCGCAAATGAGCCGGACGTCCACCTTGGAGGGGTGATCTGCGCCGACGGGTCGGATCTCACCATTTTCAAGGAATCGAAGGAGTTTGACTTGGATGTCCATGGGGAGGTCCCCAATCTCATCCAGAAAAAGTGTGCCGCCGTGGGCTTGCATCAGGGCTCCAGGACGATGATGATTTGCTCCGGTAAATGCGCCTTTGACGTGGCCAAAAAGCTCGCTTTCCGCCAGTGAGAGGGGCAGCGCCCCGCAATGGAGTGGGACAAATGCCCCTGATTTGCGAGGGCTCCACGAGTGAATGAGCTGCGCGAGGACTTCCTTACCCGTGCCGGTTTCTCCGGCGAGATAAATCGAGAGCTGGGTTTCGGCAGATTTCTTGGTCGTCCACAGGGTACGCCTGCCGAGTTCGGAAGTGGTTAACCAGGGCCTGACTCCGGGGGGAAAGTGGGGGAGCGTGCCGTTTGAGGTTTTAGCTTGCAGAGTGAGGCGCGTTTCTCCGATTTTGAGCGGGATTCCGATCGGGAAGTGGGCTTCGCGCACACAAAGATCACCCAGTCGTCCGGCCGGAGAGAGTTGAGGGACTTTGACCCAAAAGGGAGAAGAATGGCGAATTTCGCCCGGCGTCAAGACGAGCGCTTCTTTTGCGACCGTAGGGTCTTTTAAGATGATGTGGCAGTTCTCTCCTCTTCCTAGTGTGACGGGTTGAGACTCGTTTGAAAGTGGCGTGCTCCGGCTATCCCCAGTGGGATCCTCGATTTTTAAGATGAGACCCATAAGTCGACCTGCTCCTTTTGTTTCTTGCTTTTTGGAGGGGGCAGAGAGCAAACCTTGTACCAGTCGGAAACTCTTGAGAATTCAATCGTTTTTCAATTCTAGAGCTACTTTTTTAGTTCAAATTTGGTATTTTTTAGCTAGGAATGATCACGGATCTCTATGAAACCTGAATACCTTTTGACGCTCGGTGACTCCTCTCAAATTCCAGACTTATTTCGGGGCCCTTTTTTAAAGGGTTTTCGAGAACCGCGGATTGCCATGGTGGGGCGATCGAACGTGGGTAAGAGCTCGCTGATTAACGCACTGTTGAAGGCTCGCTTAGCTCAAACGAGTAAGCAACCCGGTAAGACGCGCGCAATTCACTTTTATCTCTGGAAAGAAATCGATAGAATTATAGCCGACCTCCCAGGATACGGGTACGCTCGGGCATCCTGGGATGAGCGGGATCGGTGGGAAAAGTTTATTCGTGACTATTTTGAGGCGGATGAAAACCTTCAAGGGGTCATTCTTCTTCTCGATGCTCGGCACGGTCCAACGGCTGCTGACGAGGCTGCAATTCAGTTTCTCAGAGGAAGGGGAGTGTCCATGAAGGTGGTTTTCGCGAAATCGGATACACTCAAGAATCAGTCCATGCGAGCCCAGCGAAAAAAAGAGGTGAGTGAATCTCTCGCTCTCCTCGGAATTGGAACATCTTCGATTTTTTGGGTTTCGAGTCAGACTCAAGATGGGATCGTCGGTTTGACGCGTGAGCTGAAGAAAGGTTGGGAAAATGCCTAGTTCTGTGATTTTGCCCCTCACTGGAGAAGCGATTCTGATAACGCTGACGACGTTGCTCTTGGCGCAGCCCAGCTTTTTGTTCCAGCCCACTCCGAGACAGTTTCAAACTTGGGCTTTTCGAACGGGTTGGGTCGTTTTGATTTTGCTATTTTTCTGGTCGATCCTTTTGGGAAAAGTCCTCTCGGATTATGAAATCACTTTCTACTATTAACCGCCCATCTCGGGTGGGGCAGATTGGTATTGTTGCCCCGTCCTCAAAGGTCCCCCAGGTCGAGTTGAACCTCGGGGTGAAGAAAATCAGGGATTCTGGTTTTCAAGTGAGGGTTCATCCACAATGTAAGAAAAGCCATCTTTTCTTTGCTGGAAAAGATGAGGAACGGACGTCGGCGTTTCTAGATTATGCCAAGGATCCAGAGATCTCGGTCATTTGGTGCGCCCGAGGCGGCTCAGGGGCGATCAGGCTTTTGCCGGAGTTAGATCGATGGCGGCCATCGCAGCGCACTCCTCAGCGAAAGCTATTGATTGGTTATTCTGATTCGACTGTTCTCATGGAGTATGTGAGGCAGCGCTGGGGATGGTCCATTTTGCATGCACCGATGCCGAGCATGAGGAAGTTCAGTATATTAGACTCAGCCGATTGGCTTGCTGTAGTGAGCTGGATTCAGAAGAAGCAGGCACATGCCCCGTGGAAAGAGCAGAAGTTGGAGTTTTGGTCGTTGCCGCCAAAGAAGCCCCTATCGGGTCTTCTTTTGGGGGGGAACTTGACTGTGTGGAATGGTCTTTTGGGCACGCCGTATCAGCCGCGACCGGGTAAGAGTCTCCTTTTTTTCGAAGATATTGATGAGAGCCTTTATCGGATTGATCGGATGGTTCAACAGCAGATTTTATCCGGGGCTTGGGACCGCATTCAGGGAATTGTTTTGGGTAATTTTATGAACTGCCGGGATCATGCACCTTTGGTTTTGAAGAGTCATCTCCAGTCAGGGTCTTCCTTACGCGTGTTAACCCAACCTGAGCCTGAGGAGCTCAAGCCTTTGCGGAGGACGTTTCCAGAAAAGCAGGGTCTGCGCAAGATTTGGAGCGAGGTGGGGCAGCGGTTGAAAGTCCCTGTAGCCTTTGGGCTTCCGGTAGGCCATGGTCCTGAGATGTCGCCTCTTCCGCTCGGGGCGGGCTATCGGCTGCATCCTCAGGGGCAGTTGGAATTGATGCAGTGGGATTGGTTTCAGTCGTAGTCTTGTTTTTTCGTTTGTAGATTGTTCAGGACTTTGATATCCATCGCAAATCTTTTTTGTCGCTCGATGGCTCTGTGGCGGAATTGGTAGACGCGCACGACTCAAAATCGTGTATCCTTACGGGTGTGAGAGTTCGATTCTCTCCGGAGCCACCATAAAAATCATTTGCCTCATGACTCCAATCATCGAAGTCTAAGAGTTTCTGGCATCCACCCAATCAAAGGTTCTTCGGTTCTTCGGTTCTTCTCGCTTCATAGTGGGCGTGTGCCCGGTTGAGTTCAGGAGCAAGCGTTTAGCAATTGAATTCTATAGTTTTGAGGGTTTCTATACCCGTAAGCCCTTCTTTTCAATACAGAAGCTTTGCAATTAAAGCCCTCGAGTCTGGCATTGGTCAGTCTTGAGGAGAAGTAATTAAGAACTTCTTCCTTCCATTTGAGTAGGGTTTTCCTCAGAGTTCGAATTTCTGGCAGGAAGCTAACGCTCATGTCATCGACCAGTTTCTTATAGGCTTCATAGGCTCTGCCATAGCCCAGCATTCGATAGAAGGAGTGTAGGCGTTCTTTCCAGAGGTAGAGTTCGTGCATATCCGGGTAGCGCTTCAGGAAGTCTTCAAGGGCCGTTCTTTCGAAGTAGGTGAGGTTTTTTCGGCTCATGAGGAGGAGTTTTTTCGCTCGGAGGTCAGCCCTGGTTCCCGTAATTTCTTTGCGTTTACGGAGTAGAGCGGGAGTTAGTCATCGGAGTACATGGAATTTATCTGCGACGATTTTCACGTTAGGGAAGAAGCTTCGGATATCGGGATTACCTTATCAGCGTCTCATGAACTCTTCGACACTTACGGATCAACAAAAGACTGTTCTCCAAGAAAGAAAATCTAGGCTCAAC
>CAINWE010000383.1 GCA_903854365.1 Oligoflexia bacterium | reverse complement strand
TTCATGCGTGAAAAACCCGGAGCATCCCATGACTCAGCATAACTTGCCGTGGATTGATTCGTTCAGGGAAAGCCTGGAGAACCACCAACTGATCGTAATTTCCAATCGGGAGCCCTATATCCACCAGAGAAAGGGCGATCAAATCGAAGTGGTCCGCCCTGCGAGCGGATTAGTCACCGCATTAGAGCCAATCCTCCGAGAGTTTGGCGGCCTCTGGATAGCGCATGCCAGCGGATCATCTGACTTAGAAACTACCAACGCACGGGGAGAAATTGACGTCCCTCCGTCCCAACCGAGGTATACCCTGAGAAGAGTCTCCCTCACGCAAGAAGAAGAGACAGGGTACTACTATGGATTTGCAAACGAAGGGCTGTGGCCCCTCTGTCACCTCGTTCATCACCGCCCCATTTTTCGGGTCTCAGATTGGGCACAGTATCAATCCGTCAACCAGCGTTTTGCACTCAGCGTCCCTCTCGACTCGACCGAAAAAGGCTCGCTCATCTTAATTCAAGACTATCACTTTGCATTACTCCCTCGGCATTTGAGACATCGAATGACACAGTCCCAATCACCTTCTAGAATAGGCATTTTCTGGCACATCCCCTGGCCCAACCCTGAAGCCTTCGGAATTTGTCCCTGGAACCAAGAGCTTCTCAAAGGAATGCTCGGTTCGGACGTCATCGGATTTCATACACAGTACCACTGCAATAACTTCCTGGAGACGTGTAACCGATATTTAGAGGCACGAATCGACTGGGAGAGATTCTCAGTCACGATGGATCATCAGGAGACACTGGTCAGAGCCTTCCCAATCGGAATCGACCCGGCTCCCGTGCGCACACTCGACCCGAATGAAGTCGAAGCACTTAAGAGGAAGTACCAGATTCATGCTGAGGTAGTCGCAGTCGGCGTCGACCGACTCGACTACACGAAGGGGTTGGTCGAAAGAGTAGAGGCAGTCGAGCGACTGCTCGAGAAGTACCCCCATTATCGGGGTCGATTCAGCTTAGTGCAAATGGGATCGCCTACACGCACCCAAATTCCCGCCTATCGCGCCCTAGCCGAGCAACTGCGATCCGCAGTTGAGCGGGTCAATCAGAGATTTTCGGAAAAACGAGACTCATCAGTTTACCGCCCAGTCATTTTCTTACCCGAGCATCACGACTGGGAAGAGATTCAGTACTTCTATCAAATGGGCGATCTCTGCCTGGTAACTTCACTCCATGACGGAATGAACTTAGTCGCAAAGGAATACATCTGGTGCCAGAGCGCAGAACGGGGCGCCCTCATTTTAAGCAAGTTCACTGGAGCCAGCCGGGAGCTGACCGAGGCTTTGATTGTGAACCCCTACTCGATTGAAGAATTAGCGGATGCGATCGCGATGGCCATTGCGCTTCCGCAGGCGGAACGGACGCGAAGGATGACTGCGATGAAGGAAAAAGTTCGCTCCCAAAATGCATTTCGATGGGCTTTTAGCCAGATTCACACCCTGTTGACAGGCATTGAAACCCCCGGTAGTCTCCCAAAAGCGAGTTAAACTTTTTGAATGACGATTCTGAGCTTCCCTGATCCCCGCCAGTCCACTTCTGAAGGTCTTATTGCGATCGGAGGAGATCTTGAGCCCGAAAGCTTGAAGCTGGCTTATCGCATGGGAATCTTCCCTTGGCCGATGGAGGGCCTCCCACTCGCCTGGTTTTGTCCACCCGAACGAGCAATTCTAGAATTCGATCGCCTCCACATCCCAAGATCCCTGAAGCAGGCCATCAAGAAAAGCTTATTCCGCATCACTCTCAATCAGGCTTTCCGCGCGGTCATCGAGAACTGCGCCCACTCGCCCAGACCCGGACAAGAGGGGACCTGGATTACGCCTGAACTGCTCGAAGCTTATTGCGATTTTCATGACCTTGGATACGCTCATAGCGTCGAAGTCTGGAGCGGAACAACCCTCGTAGGTGGAATTTACGGGGTCCAACTGGACGGCTTTTTCTGCGCCGAAAGCATGTTCCACGCAGCACCCAATACTTCAAAGATCGCACTTCTCCACCTTATTGAACACCTCAAGACCCAGGGCCTGACCTGGATCGATATCCAAGTCATGACGCCGCATCTCGAAAAACTCGGGGCTCAGGTGATTTCCAGAGACGCATATCTTAAAAAACTAGGTCA
>CAINWE010000382.1 GCA_903854365.1 Oligoflexia bacterium | reverse complement strand
TGCCTTTTGTGCATTCGAGGAACCCGTCAAAATCTTCGTTAGGAGGAAAATCGTGGGCAAAAAACTCTATGTCGGCAATTTACCATTCAATACCAATGATCAAGATTTAGCTGAAATCTTTGGACAGGTCGGTCAAGTGAGATCCACCAAAATTATCTTTGACCGCGAATCAGGTCGCTCCAAAGGATTCGGATTTGTAGAAATGAGCTCAGAAGATGAGGCTGCCCAAGCCATCTCCCAATTTAACGGCGCGCAGCTCAATGGTCGACCTCTCACGGTCAACGAAGCTCGACCCATGGCTCCTCGAGCTCCCAGTGATCCATCTTTTGACTCAGGCAGACAGGACCGAAGCCAGCGCTGGTAGCACTGCTCACCTCTTGTTATTTTTCTTTTTTTCTCAGATGTCCGGGACAATAGCCGGGCCGGGGTCCAATCTTTGGAAAAGATCGACAAACTTCGGGACGCTTCTCGTAAACCGTACACAGTCGGTCTTTTCCTAAAAAAATACAATCTCGCCCGTTCCTTTGTTCAATGACAAAAAGCTGTGATTTAGCTTGAAAAGCTTGAATTATCCCCTCCTTCAACAACCGACGAGCCACTTTTTTCAGTGAAGACGCAGCCTCATCCTCTGTGATGAGTCCCAGGCGAATCAAATCAAAGGCACTCGTCTCCAAAGGGAGCGTGCAGCAGCCAGACCAACACCCCTCGCAGAGGTTTTTCTTGTACTTCATCCAAGTCGACGGTCTTTGAACATCAGCGGAGTTCATGGACCTAGGCGTTACTACAGAATCTCGAAAAGAGCCAGAGGCGGAGCTGAGAAGCCCAATCAGGAAGTTTTTTAAAGTGCTCGATTTTTTAAAATCTTTCTGTAAAAATCAGCTCTTATGATGTTCATACCAACTATCTTGTCAGGTGGCAGCGGAACTCGACTTTGGCCCGTATCTCGGACGCAGTTTCCCAAACAGTTCTGTGAACTTTTCGATGAATCCCTCTTTAACAAGACATTAAATCGCTTAAAGCCATTAGGATCACCCTGGGTCGTCACCAATCAATCTCTCAAAACCTTAACCTCTGCGGCACTCAGACAATCCGGCATCTCGCCAGACCAAGCCCTTTACGAGCCCAAAGCAAACAACACGGCTCCAGCCATTGCACTCCTTTGTAAAGTCCTAGAAACCAGGGGCGAGAGCGACTCCATCGTTGGAATCTTCCCTTCTGATCATCTTATTCAAAATGAAGAAGCTTTTAATCAAGCTATTCAAATTGGAATTTCATGCGCCAAAAAAGGACAGGTCGTTACTTTAGGAATTAAACCCACCTACCCGGCCACCGGCTACGGTTATATCGAACTCAAGGATCAAATTTTTCACAGGGAAGGCGCCTACACAGCGCATTGCACGAAAGGGTTTAGAGAAAAACCCAGCGAAGCCATTGCTCAGCAGATGATCCAAGCAGGGAACTTTTATTGGAACGGAGGAATGTTTATTTTCGAAGTTTCGACGATGATCTCCCATCTGAAGCGACTCATGCCAGAAACGTGGGCTGCCCTCGCTGCATTAAAGCCTGATTTGTCGAACCTTTCTGAAGTGTATTCGAGCTGCCCTGCCCAAAGCATCGATTATGGCGTAATGGAAAAACTCGAGGAACAGGTCTGCATCCCTTGCGATCTCGGCTGGAATGATGTCGGATCTTGGGACGAGATCGCTAAACTCAGACCGAGCTCTGACAAAATTGAAATCAGCGGAAACAGCAACTTTGCATTTTCCCATCTCGGCAAAATTACCACCTTCGTCGACACTCACGATTTGATCGTCATCGACACAGCAGATGCTCTCTTGGTTGCCAAGAGAGGCTCGACTCAAAAAGTAAAACAAATCGTGGATCAACTCCAAACCAAAAAGGATCCGCGCGCTCAAGAACATCCCTTTGAATATCGACCCTGGGGCAAATTCGAAATCATCAAAGACACGGAACGCTATAAATCGAAAGTCATCCACGTCAATCCTGGACAACAGCTCTCTTATCAAAGCCACGCAAAACGGGCTGAACATTGGGTGATTACTCAAGGCCATCCAGAAGTCATCTTAAACGACGTTGTTCATCGCCTTCAACCCGGTGAGTCGATTTATATTCCTCAAGGGGCAAAACATCGGATCAGAAATCCGCAAACAGATTCGGTCGTAGAATTTATCGAAGTTCAAGTCGGCTCCTATTTTGGCGAGGATGACATCGTTCGATATCAAGACGACTATCAAAGAACCTAAGCCCTGCAGATCTGCTGCGCCGCTAGCAGAAGGTCACTTGACAGTCATCCGCATTTACTCCAAAGTTTTTTTATGAATACAGAAAAATTTGACCCCAATGCAGCGTCCCAATCGGACTCGGGAGTGTTTGGCCTTCCTTGCGACGAAAATGACGCGTCCATCGTCTATTTACCGATCCCCTGGGAAGCGACCACCTCCTACGGTGGTGGGACCTCGAATGGCCCCCAAGCTATCCTAAAAAGCAGCAAGCAGGTTGACCTTTTTGATTCTGACGTTTTTCGTCCATACGAATCAGGACTCTTTATGTTGCCCGAGAGCCAAGAGGTCGCCCAGTGGAATGCAGAGGCAAAAGCGGAAGCACAAAAAATCATCTCCGTGGGCGGACAAATCGACGGAGACTCGCAACTGAAGTCCTCCTTAGAGCGAGTGAACCAACTCGGAGACCAGCTCAATCAATGGGTTTACCAACAAACCAAGAAACTCATGGCATCCGAAAAAACAGTAGGTGTGATTGGCGGGGATCACTCCGTCATTTTCGGCGCCTTGCAAGCAGCGGCGGAAGCCCGCCCGTCATTTGGCATCCTGCATTTTGATGCTCACTCCGACACTCGCAAGGCCTACGAAGGCTTTACCTGGTCCCACGCATCCATCATGTATAATGTGCTCGAAAAACTGCCCCAGGTGAAAAAAATCGTCCAGGTGGGCATTCGGGATTACTGCGAAGAAGAATTCGACTACTGCCTCAATCAAAAAGAGCGGGTTCAGGTTTTTACCGATCGCTATCTTCAAACTGAAAAACTACAAGGAGTGCACTGGGCCAGACTCTGTCGGGAAATCATTCAATCCCTGCCTAAGCAAGTCTGGATTTCATTCGACATCGATGGCCTTGATCCGACCCTCTGCCCGCACACTGGCACTCCCGTTCCAGGAGGACTCAATTTTCAAGAAGCCAACTACCTCATCGGCGCACTGGTCCGAGCTGGTAAGAAAATCATCGGATTCGACCTGACCGAAGTCGCTCCAGCGCCCCATTCCGAAGAAAACGAATGGGATG
Organism: Oligoflexia bacterium; assembly: GCA_903854365.1. Taxonomy (GTDB): domain Bacteria; phylum Bdellovibrionota; class UBA1018; order UBA1018; family UBA1018; genus CAINWE01. The sequence goes on along the minus strand of CAINWE010000382.1, from coordinate 9,717 downwards.
CGAACGTCGGCGCAAGGCTGCTCTATAAACTGTCCGCTTGGACTTTAGCCAGCCAGGGCAAATCGATCATCCGGGACTAACCGACCGAAGCTTACTCTTTGGCTAAGAAGGGATACCGATAATCCTTCACGGGATTAAAGGTTTCCTTCAAGGCCCTTGGAGAGAGCCACCGGGTCAAATTCAGAACACTCCCCGCTTTATCATTAGTCCCGGAAGCCCTACCCCCACCAAAAGGCTGCTGCCCAACGACAGCGCCAGTCGGCTTATCATTAATGTAAAAATTACCCGCCGTATACCGAAGTCGCCTTGAGATCGAAGCGATTGCCCTACGATCCTGAGCGATCACCGCACCGGTCAGCGAATAGGGCGAAGCCTGATCACAAAGGCTCAAAGTTTCGTCCCGCTGATGATCTTCATAGACGTAAACAGTGAGCACGGGCCCGAAAATCTCCTCCACCAGAGTCTTGAAATCAGGTTGAGAAGCCAGGATGACCGTGGGCTCAATAAAATACCCGACCTCACCCCGAGAAGTTCCCCCACATAAAATCTCCGCATCCGGCGACTTCTTAGCATAGTCGAGATAGCCAGAAATCTTATTGAAGGCCCGCTCATCAATCACGGCATTCATAAAGCACTCAAAATCTCGCACATCTCCCATTCGGATCGTCTTTACCTCGGCAAGCAGCTTTTCTTGAATCGCCTTCCACAAACTTCTTGGAAGGTAAGCCCGAGAAGCCGCAGAACACTTCTGCCCCTGATATTCAAAGGCGCCTCGCACGAGCGCCGCTACGACCACGTCGACGTCAGCGGACGGATCTGCGAACACAAAACCTTTACCACCGGTCTCTCCAACCAAGCGAGGATAAGTAGCGTAATTGGCAATGTTCTCGCCCACCATTTTCCAGAGGTGCCGAAAGGTAGCCGTAGAACCCGTAAAATGAATCCCTGCGAGATCCCGCTGAGAAAGGGCCAAACGTCCGAAGTCCGAAGCATCCGCAGAAACGAGATTAATTACGCCCGGAGGCAGCCCAGCCGCTTGCAGCAACTTCATCGTATAGTGCGCAGACAAAACCTGCGTGTCCGAAGGCTTCCAAACCACCGTGTTTCCGAGCAACGCTGGCGCTGCAGGCAAATTCGCCGCAATTGCAGTAAAATTAAACGGCGTGATCGCGGCAACAAAACCTTCCAAAGGTCGACTCTCCAACTGATTCCACACCGACTGGGTCGAAAGCGGCTGAGTCTTCATCAGCTCCTGATAAAAATAAGCATTAAACCTGAAAAAATCGATGAGCTCACAAGCAGAATCAATCTCTGCCTGGTAAGCATTTTTAGATTGTCCCAGCATAGTAGCGGCGTTCAACGTAGATCGATAGGGACCCGAGAGCAAATCCGCTGCCTTCAAAAAAATCGCAGCGCGATCTTGCCAATGCAAGGCTTCCCATTCAGGCTTTGCCTTTCGTGCTGCATCCATCGCCTTTTTCAGCTCACCTTCACCGGCCAAATGATAGGTTCCTAAAACGTGCTGATGCTCATGGGGCATCACGACCCTTTTTATATTCCCAGTGAAAACCTCGTGCCCATCAATCACGCAAGGAATGTCATGAGTTTCCGCTGCCATCCGCTTCAAATGATTTTTAAGGTTCTCTCTCTCGTTAGATCGAGGTTGATAGGAAAAAACTGGCTCGTTTACGGGACGTTCAATCGCGTACATAGCCCCTCCTTAGCACGAAGCTTTTTCAGTGCCTAACGATTTTCACCCGCCCTCGATTAGGAGGCCTTGCGCATCAAACCCAGCAAAATAAAAAAAACGAGAACCCATCCCATGACATAATCAATCATGACCAAGAGTGGGTACCCGAATATCAAGCGCCCCCCCGGGCCCATTTGCGCAATACTTGCAGCAATAAAAAACCCGGCCGCTAATATACCCAACGTCATTCTCCGCCCATTCGCATCGAGCTGAGCGCGAATGGGCTGCAACTCTGGGACCTTAATTTCGAAAGCAAAATTATTGCTATTAAACTTGCGAAACATGAGCCGAATTTGACGTGGCAAAATCTTCATCAAACTCGAAAGATCCCTCAGTAACCACACAGCGTCCTTCGAGATCCTCTGCATCGAGTATTGATCCTTAGCCAGATCCTTCACTAACTCCTGTCCAATCAAGAGCAAATCAAACTCTGGGTCCAAAATACGGCCCATGCCCTCAATCGTCAGAATCGCCTTAAACACGATCATCCAATCCCCGGGCACCTTAATATTGAATCGAGTTGCGATTTGAGTCGCTTCAATCAGAATTCGGCCCACATTCATCTCAGCCAACGACATTCCGAGATAAGGGGACAGAGAATTGCGAACCTCGCGCTGAAACCCTTCAAAATCAATGGAAGCCTCAGCAGCGCCTAGCTCTGCGTACTCGTAGCAAAGATTCTCATAATCCTCAGTCAACAGAGCCATGACCATATTAGCGAGCTGATCTCGTGACTTCTGGGATAATCGACCTACAATTCCAAAATCAATCACTCCTAAGCGGTTACCCGGGAGTACAAAAAGATTTCCTCCGTGAAGGTCTCCGTGAAATAACCCGTCCAGCATCACCCACTTAAAAAAAGTCTTAGCGCCTAATTCAACAATTTTCTTACGGTCAATTCCGGCTTGATCGAGTGCTTTGAGATCGGTCACTCGGATGCCTTCAAATTTTTCAAGGGTCAACACCTTATGAGTACTGAGCGATTTATAGACCTTGGGCAAAACCACGTCCGGAATTTCAGCCGTGTTTTCTGCCATTTTCTTGATGTTATTCGCCTCAACCACAAAATCGAGTTCAAACGCCAAGGTCTTAAAAAACTCATCTACGACAATCGTAGGCCCGATCACTCGAGTTTCTGGGACATACTTTTCCAGAAGGCCTGCAAGAAAGGCCAAAAGCGAAACATCCGTATCAATGACCTTTTCAATTTCTGGTCTTTGAACTTTTACAACGACTCTTTCCCCACTGGCTAGCCGAGCTTCGTGAACTTGTCCAATACTTGCCGCCGCCAACGGAGTGGGACTAAACTCCGCAAAAGCGCTCTCAATTTTTTGATCGAGTTCAGACTCAACCACCTTTTTCACCACTTCGAAGGAAAGCGGCTGCACATGATCTTGGAGCCGAGTAAACTCCTCGATGAAGGCCTCAGGCAACAAATCAGAACGAGTCGACAAAAGCTGGCCAAATTTAACGAAAGTCGGACCTAACTCTTCAAACGCGAGACGCAAACGCTCCGGGGTTGTTTTCTCCGCCTGCGACTCCGCAAAAGCTCCGAGCCGACCCGGCAAAAACTTCCCCAAGTCCATGCGATCCACTAGATCGCCAAAACCATGCTTTGCGAAAACAGCCAAAATCTGGCGTAAACGCTGAACATTTTTCACCGCTTGACCGATCTGGCGGCCGGTTTTGATCCATTTCATTTGGAGCTTCCTTGGGACTGAGAGGCCCTCTCGTGCGAGAGCCCTTCCTTTTTATTCTACAAAAACTATTCTACCATGACAAAATCTATTTGCCGCCGCTCTAAATCCGCCCGGGCCACTTTAATTTTAACCGAGTCTCCAATCCGATAAGTTTTTCGACGCCTCCGCCCTTGAAAAACCATTCGCTCCTCGTGGAACTCATAAAGATCGTCCGTCATGGTTTCAACGCTGATCATTCCCTCGACGTAAGGTTGCGGAATCTGGATGAAAAGACCCGCATTCACCATACCTACTACTTTACCCTCGAACTCTGATCCAACGTGCTTCAACATCACACGAATCTGCTTCAACTTAATCGCATCGCGCTCCGCATCGGAAGCCAATCGCTCTCGATAGCTGCAATGCTCGCAAATGTCAGTTAACTCCTTCTCCAGCTGCTCTTTCACTTGTGCCTTGAGTTTGTGACCTGTTTTTTCAGTTCGCAATGCCATCCTCAAGAGACGATGAACGACCAAATCAGGATAGCGCCGAATCGGACTCGTAAAATGAGTGTACCCCTGGGATGCGAGCCCAAAATGAATCCCATGACTGGAACTATATACGGCCTGTTTCATCGAGCGAAGTAAGGACATACTCAGCAATGTTTGGGCAGGATGTCCTTCGAGCTTTCTGACGACATCGGCCAGCACTTTCGGCGAGCGGGCTTTTTCTAATGAAACGTGAAAACCTACCGTCGCCGCGAGGGCCTGAAAGTTCTCCAGCGAAGGTACGGATGGCTCCTCGTGAATTCGGTACACAAAAGGCCATTTTCGAGCCATCATCCAATCCGTCACAGCCTCATTGGCTGCAATCATAAACTCTTCAATGAGGCGGTGAGAGTCCTTTCTAGGCCTGATCTCGATGGATTTCACTTCTCCATCGGACTCCAATAATATCTCTGCCTCCGGAAACTCAAAATCAATGGAACCCCGATCCGAGCGAGCCTTTCTCAAAATCGCGTAAAGATCAAAATGCGGACGATAAATCCAGCCGGCATTCTCACGCTCTGCTTCCCACTCCGCCTGAATTTGGTCGTAAGTGGCGCGACGCTTACTCTCAATCACTGCCTCGAGGACTTCCGTCTTGAGACGCTTACCCGATGCACTGATCTCCATCCGCGCCACCAAGGCGAGTCTCGGCTCGTTGGGCCTTAAACTACATAAATTCTCTGAAAGCGCACCCGGCAACATATGAAATGCTCGCTCTGGAAAATAAACACTCGTCCCGCGAGAACGCGCCTCTCGATCCAGCTCCCGACCCTCTTGGACATAATGGGATACGTCGGCAATCGCAACCCAGAGCACATAATCCGATCCTCTTTTCTCGACCAGAACCGCGTCGTCAAAATCTCGCGCCGTCGCCCCATCTATCGTAATGAAATGGCGCTGCCTTAAGTCCTCGCGGCCCTCCAAATCCTTCCCCGGAACTTCCAGCTTCTGCGCAAGAGCCTCCTGAACCGCTCGCTCAGAATGCTCTTCGACCAGATTATAATCAGCCACCACTCGCGCTAAATCAGCAGACGCCGGCAGAGTCTGGCCGTAGATTTCGACCACCTCACCCGTCACCGCATGCTCACCGTGCGAGTGAAATTCAAGTCGGGCCCGCACCCAATCCTCCGCCTTTGGGCGGAACCGCACCGAAAAAGGAACGAAAATTTCTTCGCGCGCCTTCTTCTTTTCATAAATGAGCCACCCCCCATATTGACCCCCGCGCGGATGCGGCGTATAGCGCCCCACTGTTTCTCGAATCCTTCGCTCGATGACCTGAATCTTGAGAACGTAGCTGGGCGGACGCATCAGAACCTGTACGCGGTCGCCATGAAAAAGCCCCTGAGATCGATCGGGCGAGACGAAAGCATCTGGAATCGCTCGATTTTCAAAAATCAAAAAAGCAAACCCTTTACGGTTCTTATCTACCGTCGCCTTCAAATGCATCAACCGGGAATCCCCACCCGCCTTCAACTTGCTCTGGTCCGTTCTAGGACCCCGTCCGTCGCCTTTTCGGGGTCCCCGAAACTTCGGCGCTCCTCCGTGCGGCCTTGGCCCCCGAGTCGATCGTTCACCCGGCTCGATCTGAGCTTTGCGCCCTTCGGCCTGCTTTCCCTTTTTAGATCGCCGACTTCTTGACTGGGTTGAACTACTTTGAGGCGCTTGAGAACTTTTCTGTTTTTTCTTTTTCATCGATAATGGGGATTGTACTCGAAATTTCCGCCCTTACCCAGGGGAAATCGGAGGGGCTTATCGGCGAACGGCTGACTTGAGGAGGGACAGAGGGAGGGAGAGCGTTCGGCGAAGATCTGAAAGCGCGCTCCTGAAACGCTGATCCCGAAACAAGGCAAATATGAAAAACGCTAGAATCACGGAAAAATTAAGAATCCGAACCTTCGCCTGATTCCGCTTAGATCCGTTGATGACCACCTCAGCCGGAATTTTTCGGAAGGCAACCTGGGCTCTTCTTAAGTAATCGAGCGACGGCCAACTCCCACCGCGCCCGCCCTGCCAGTACCAAAACTGAATCACCTTATATCTAAATAGGTCATTGGCCACGACTTGCGTCAGGCCATGTTTTGCAAATACATCGTCCAGCAAATCAAATATTACAAAAATGTCCTTGTATGTATCTCTCGAAGAGGTGAGTGCACCGATGCGAACCGCGCGATAGTAATTCAGCGGCTTGCTAATCACGCAAAAACGAGTTTCAGCGCTTGAAACAAAATCCCAAAAAAATGGATTATCCTCAAAAGCAAGACCCGCCGGAAATTTAAGGTTTCTTTCCCTCAATGCCTTGAGCCTAAAAAGCTTACCATGGGCGCTGACATTCGTCACCGCGAGATACCCGAGCAAGGCTCGAGTCGGAAAAGGACCTTGATCCTCAAACTTCGCCAAACCTGCCAAATCATGATACCCGTCTCTGAAATAAGCTCCAGTCGCCTCGTTGTAGATATTCAGAGGACACATGACCAAATCACAGCCGTAGGTGATCATCACACGCATTAACGTTTCGACGTTCTCCGGCAAGATAGAATCATCCGAATCTAAAAACGTAACGTAGGTCCCAGAGGCTTTTTCCATCCCTAGATTGCGGGATACACTCAGGCCTGAATTCACACGAGTTTTAAAGGGAATCACCCTTGGGTCGACTCGGGCAAACTCCTCAATCAAATCCTGGCTGCCATCCGGACTACAATCGTTTACTACAATAATTTCAAGATTTTTGTACGTTTGCTGACAAACCGAACTGAGACATTCCCGTAAGTATTTTTCCGTTTTATAAACAGGAATAATCACACTGACCTTCGCCTGCTCCAACTCGCCACTCACTTTAAAATCTCCTGCAAGGCGCGCCCCAAAACCATGCACGAAAAAATAACCAGCCTCACAGGACTCGTCAAAGCCCGGATCACCTTGAGCGCCGTTGACCGCAGTTTCCCATCCGTCAACCACCTACTAATACGATAGCCTTTTGGTCCTCCCCGAACTAATGCTCGGCAATCTCGCTTCTGGAAATCATTCAGATAGGGCGGTATCCTACCAGCCGCCCTCACTTGAGCTGCCAACTGATTTAAGAATTCGTCCTGATACCGTTCATCCAGTCGATCATATTGCCAGTAATGATGGTCAAATAACAAACTCTCGAGCAATCCCTTGAACCGCTCATAGCGATAGGCGTCCCTAGCCTGAATGGCTCTATGCAAATAGTCGTGAAGCGAAAACAGGATAAAAGCCTTTTTGCCACCTTTAGCAGAAGAAGCATTTGGACTGACGTGCCGATAATAAATGAGCGCCCGATCAATCGCGTAAAAGCGCTCGGCACAAAACAAAGCCTCCACAAAAAACGGCAAGTCCTGAAAACTTGCCCCGGGGGTCTCGATCACGGACAATCGATTTTGCTCTAGAAATGACCGTCGGTAAATACAAGTCCAAATGGCTGGCTGGGAAAAAAACACCTCGGGATAATGATAAACATTGACCCACCCCTCCTTTCGCTCACCCAAAAAATGAAGATTATCTCGAAGTTTACAAAAAGGTTTTCCCGGGCCCTCCGAGTCATCGTACTGAAACAAATCACAGCGAACGATATCGGCATTCACTTTTTTCGCCGCCGCTAAAAGAACAGCAAACATTTCTGGATCAGCAAAATCATCCGGCTCTAAAATGCCGACGTACTCCCCCTGCGCCGCTTTTAGCCCGACATTCACCGCTTTGCCGTAGCCTCCATTCACCTGATCGATCAGCTGAATTCGAGGATCACGTGTAGCGAACTCTCGCACGATATCTTGACTCCCATCCGTAGAGCCATCATTCACAATCACGATTTCCATATTTTGATGAGTTTGAGTGACCAGAGATTGAATCGCCTGGCGCACATAAGGCTGCACATTAAACATGGGAACAATGATTGAAAGCTGCGGAGTGGCCACAGAGAGTCCTCCTACGAACGCAAGGCGTTTCGGTCGCCAAAATCGGAATCACTGGCTTTCAACGGCAAAAGCAAGCGCAACCGTTCGAAACACAGCGGCACGATTAACCTCTCATTTCGGTAGGGCTTTTATAGGGCATACCCGTAACTTCTGGCCGAATATCTCGCTCATAAACCAAAAGTGCGGCACCGATCGCTTGATGCATATCATAATATTTATAACTTCCAAGTCGCCCGCCAAAAATCACATTTTTTAATTTTCGACTCTCAGCTTGGTATGCCTCAAAAATTCTCTTATCCTTTTCTAAATTAATTGGATAATATGGCTCATCCGTCTGCTTGGCAAACCTCGAGTACTCACGAAAAATAACCGTTTTTTCCTTTTGATACTTCCGCTCGGGATGAAAATGCCTGAATTCGTGAATGCGAGTGTAAGCAACGTCGCTATCCGCGTAATTCATGACTGAGGTCCCCTGGAAGTCTTCGCAGTTCACAACCTCACGCTCTAAATCAATAGTCCGCCAACTCAATTCACCCTGCTGATAATCAAAATATCGATCAATTGGGCCAGTATAAATCACTTTGCAGTCAGGACTAATTTGATGACGAAGATCGAAAAAATCGACGTTCAGATTCAATGAAATCTTCTCGTGGTTGAGCATGCGTTCAAAAATTTTCGCATAGCCGTCTTCTGGTATTCCTTCATAGAGGTCACTAAAGTAGCGATCATTATAATCATAGCGCACTGGCAATCGCGTGATAATGCTCGCAGGCAAAGACCTGGGATCAGTCTCCCACTGTTTGGCCGTGTATCCCCGAATAAACGCTTGATAGAGCGGGCGTCCAATCAAGCTAATCGCCTGCTCCTCCAAATTACTTGGGCTCGCAATTTGATCACGAGCGATCTCACTCGCAACAAACTCCCTAGCCTCACGCGGGGAAAAACTCTTGCCGTAGAATTGATTGATCGTGTCCAAATTAATCGGCATGCTATAAACTCGGCCTTGATGCGTAGTCCAAACGCGGTGCCTATATTGATTAAATTTTGAAAACCGATTCACGTAAGCCCATACTTTTTCGTTCATCGTATGAAAAATATGGGACCCGTACTTATGGACCTCTATCCCGGTCTTGGCGTCAATCTCTGAAAAAGAGTTGCCCCCCAAGTGCGGCCTTCGATCCATAACCAAGACTTGCAATCCCAAATCGTTGGCGATGCGTTCGGCAATGGTTGCACCAAAGAAACCTGAACCCACCACGACGTATTTATAAGAACCTAAATCGAGCACGGCTTTCTCACAATCTGGACAGCTACCTGTCCCTGACTCAGGTGGTATCCAACATATTTTACCTGATATCCGGCAGATGCAGCCCACTCATTCAATGCCATCACTGCTTGATGCTGCCAGCCCACATAATTAAAAAATTCATCAAAAACCAGCACACACCCCTCAGTGAGTCTACTCTCGATATGGCGAAATACTTCAAGCAATTCCGGTTTCTTACCTCGACCCAATTGCACAAAGCCAATTGGCTCAAACGTTTCGCCCAAAAATTCCTTTAGGTTCTCAATCGCCCCCCCCTCCCAAATCTTCACATGAGCAGGTTGCCTCTTCAAGAGCCGCTCCACCTCCATCTTGCGCCGCTCGACGGCGCCAAGGACCTTTTGAGGCACTTCTGTCAAAGACGGGAAGCTATGAAAAGATTGCTCAGGATGGCTCCGCCCGAGAAATTCCATAAGGTGAGTGCTTTTAACTCCTATTGCCAAATTGACACCAACCTGCCCTACCCGATGAGCATGAGCAAAGG
>CAINWE010000381.1 GCA_903854365.1 Oligoflexia bacterium | reverse complement strand
CTGCAACATTTTGAGCCTTTCTTGAGACGATCGACCAATGATCTCCTATTTCAAGTGATTTGGGAACCATTCTGTTGCGGAAATCTCTGTCAAATAACCCCAGTGATCTTCAAAAAATGAACAAAGTTGACCATCGCTGGTAAGTCGGAGACGAGATCCTATCTTTAGGTTTACTAGGAATTCACCTAACTGTTTTTGGTAGCCAGAATTAAACTGTGATAGCCGGACACCTGTGACTCGATCCACGATATCTCCATTTTCACCTACTACGTAGGAATGAGTGAAGAATCTGGCTGTCACCGCATCGCCCATGGCTAGGCTTATTCGTTGTGCTTGATCCAATTTAAACTCCTCTTCTAAGTTAACGTGAGGCGATTCCGCTATTACTTCAATTCTTTCAAATGGTAATTGAACTGTTGTAGATTCCACAGTGACTAAAAGTTGTTGTATCCAATCTGTGTAGTTGAAATCCAATTGACAGGCATGAAGGAGCTCGGTTGAAGTTTTTGCCAGATCTTGAAGTTCATCCACGCTTTCAGACAATTGTCGATGAACCCAAGCATTTCTTTCTCCCAGCAGATCGTCAAGTCCGTTATAGAAGTACGATAAATCTTCACGAGAAATATGGGTATTGAGTGGCAATCTGAAATTAGAAGAACCATTCCGCGCGAGTTCTTTCAAAATCGCTTGTGGATCACGTGAGTTGAAATCGGTTGCAAGTAAGCCATCGTTCTGTAATTTTCTTTGCCAGTTATCACCGTATAACGCTTCAAGGCCCTTATCAATTGCAGCCAAGAGTGTGTCAGAAAAATGACAGATGATGATCATGGCTGCCGAGAGAACTCCGTAGGGCTCAATAAGTGAGATCCTCGGTAGTTGTTGATTACTCATTGAGGGCAACTTTCACATATCGACTCAATCGTGCGGTCATGAAGCAACTCAGAATCAACTTGTGACAACACATCGACAGAGTAGGCAGATGACTTCCTTGCTACCAGACATCCCAAGCAGACTAGAGCGCCAGGATGACTAATCTTATCCTTGTCCTCAGAATGTAATCTAAATACTTGTTGCTGTTTGAAATTGCACGATACACATCTAGTTTTTTGCGTTATCCCGAGATAGAACCAGCCGCTCTCAAGCATCTGTGAATCCGTACTACTGATGGCTAAGTTAAATTTTGAACACAACACCGGTATAGATGATTCAGATAACTGTATTGAACCGGGGCTTGAGAGAGCTATTTCCGCAGTTTCTTGAAAGTCAATTGATAAATCTTCCAAGGCCAAAATTTGATCCTCTTGGAAGAATTCCAAATTACTGTAAAAATCTAGTGGCTTCTTAGCTTCCACGGCAGTACGTCCAATTATGTGCAACTTTTGAGTTGGTCGTGTTACGAGTACGTACATAAGTCTTGCAGCTTTGCTTGTTTCATAAAGCAGTTCATTCAAGACCTGTCCAGGATTTAGAACAATGACAACATCAAACTCGAGTCCCTTAACATCTTGTGCAAGGTAGGCCTTAAAATGTGCTTTGCCTTTCACCTGAAAGGTCATTCTCCTAAATCTTTCAACTATCAAGGACTCAGCGACAAGAAGAACGCTCTTCTCTTCTTGTAAATAGGCGGCTATAAGTTCCTCGCAATGGCTCAATCCCGCAGTCTCATCAAGGGGATAGTTCAATGCAAGAGAGTCAGCTTTCTCTAGGAATGGTTCTGCTGGCTCTACATCGACATCAGATAATTCTAAGAATTGATTTGCATAATCGAGAATTTCCTTTGGGACGCGATAACTTCTTGTGAGCTTGTCTTGAAGTGGCTCTTTGTCAGACAGGTAGTTTGTAATTGCTGGCCATGTCTCATAAACGACCACGCCTGTGGCTTGTGCAAGGTCGCCAGTTAGCGATAGCGAACTTGCTGAGTCAGTTCTCCTTCGTAGCATTCCGAGTTGCATTGGAGTCAAGTCTTGAGCCTCATCAACAGCGATGTGACCCCAAACCTCTAAAGTTCCCTCGATTCTGAACTTGATGTAATCAAGGATCGGGATATCAGAACTTCGAATATCAAATTTATTAGGTACCACGTACGTTAACCATTCCCGAATTTCCGATTCCTCAAACACATTCTTAGCAGATTCAATAAAAATCTTTGCAGATTTTTTAAGATCTTTAAGTACATTTTCAGGACTTAAATCGGGATACATGTTTCGAATGATCGTTCTATAGGTAGAGGTTGCCTGGAGAATTTTTATCGGATCACCATCAAATTGCCTACGTTGCTTACCCTGTGCTTCCCATCTTTTAAAAAATCGCTCTGCTAGAAGATTAGAGACCATCATTCCAGCTCGTGCG
>CAINWE010000380.1 GCA_903854365.1 Oligoflexia bacterium | reverse complement strand
GTTTGGGAGGACTTCAAAACGGGTTGAATTGGATTCATAAAATATCAAGATCTCCACAAAACTGAAAAAAAAAGCCTGACTGAATCGACTCCATTTCAGTCAGGCCAAGAGAAGCCCTATCAACCAGGATTTACATCAAACTGAGAGGCGCGCTCAAAGTAATGAACAACTGATTTGAACTCTGGGCGGGCATATTGGCTGCGACTGAAGTAGGCATACCCTGCTGAGCGAGGGCAGGAATCGTAATCGTTTGATTCGTCGTTGCACCGAAGCTGGTGACAAAAATTTCGACGTTCAAATTCAAATAAGAAAAGATACTATAACCGGCTCCGATCTTAAACGAAGAACCGGAGAGACTTCTATTACCAGACATTGGTAATTGTCCGAGTCCTGGAACCACCGCATTACCGTTGAAAGTACTGTTTAAGTAATCCAGAAAATTGTAGCCAACCCAAAGCCGAAACGACATCGGCAGATTAACACCAGCAACTAACCCTAATTTCACCTGATCCCCATTAGTAACCTTGACTCCAGCCGTTGTAGGTAGATCGGGCTGAGTCGCACTCAATCCTTGGTACCAAGAAAAATCTGGACCAACGTAGAACATGTCTAAGAATTTAACATTCGCTCGCAATCCAACTCCCAAGTGCTGAAAAGCAGAATTGGTATTGGAACTATACATCGCAGAAGTCCCCACTGAGCCTAAAAACTGATACCCTAAGTACGGCTCGACTTCGAGCATCCCAGCAGATGCACCGGCAGACACGAACAACCCAATTGCAGTCACACAAAACACAGTAAGTAATGACTTCATGAACTTTTTCTCCTAAATTACACTAAAAATTAAGAACATCAATATTCCATTAAAATTATAAAAGTTTAATATATATTTAACAATATGAAATCATTAAGAAACGATAAATAGTGTTTTTATCGAGGAATGTTGGCACTTCGAAGTTATGCTCACTGTTGAAACCCAAATGGCTCAACAGCACAGCGCATTAAAACCCCGACTTGACTTTAATATTGATGCAGGTTATCGTGTGTCCAACTATGCGTAAACTAAAAGAACTGATTAAAAGAATCCTTAAATCTAGCTCTCGTCTTGCACTCGCATAGGCACTTGCACTAAACGAGTCCCCGCACCCACTAACACCTGAAAAGCAAGAAGGGTGCAATCCCGATCCGGTAAGTCATCCTGACCTAAGGGAGACTTAATTTGGTAGGCAAATTCATTCACAAGATCAACAAGCCCCCTTTGCTGAACCGTCTCTAACAACTTCAAGACCGCGCCCGCACCGCCAAGAGCAGCCTCAGCACCCCCAGATAGAACGATGAGTCTACCCTGAGGCTGAAGCTGAATCTGAGCCTCTCCCCACTCTTGGACCAGATCCGAGTGACTCATCACCGGTCCCATCGGGGGATAATACTGAAATGGCTGCCCCGGAGGGGCATAGTACAATGAACCCTCTCCCAAAAAAGTAAATCGCAATAAAAGATCTTTACGACTCAATGTCGCCAATAGAATGGAAAAATATTCCTTTTCCCCAAGAGCTGACAGAATCTCTTGATGAAGTCGCTTCACAACGTCCGTAGTTGCTCCCACCTGCTCGAGCTGATCTACAGTCAGCTTCACACAAACTCTCATTAAAACTGAAAGAAGCGCATTACAGAGACCATAGCTGGACGAATTCGACAGCACCAAAGACACAGCTGACTCATCCTTCGTTTCTGCCAAGTCACAATAGTCGCCGCCTGAACGATTACCTACTAAGTACCGTTGAGCAATCTCCAAGCCCTTCACCCCAGTAAAGCGACGCGGCAATTTCCCCTTTTGAAGTCGCTCTGCCAACTCGAGATCGCTCCGAAGGTGTTCCAGAGTATCTGAAAACGACGCACTCAGC
>CAINWE010000379.1 GCA_903854365.1 Oligoflexia bacterium | reverse complement strand
TCGATTGCTCAAGAGCTCATTGATTTGACGGGGTTTTGTGATTTTGGAGGATGGTGGTTTCTTGCTTATCCGTCTCAGGTAACGCGAGAGTTGGGTGCTGCCTTGCCTTTGTTTGTGCGTGCGGATGATATTGAGTTTGGATTGAGATTGAAAAAAAATGCAATCGCTACCTTGAGTATTCCTGGATTGGCAGTTTGGCATGATCCATTTTATGCGAAATCGGCAGGGTGGATGCTTTACTACTCTATTCGTAACGAGGCTTTTATTAGTGAGATGCATTTCCCATGGAGAAAATACGTTCGTCATTTTCTCGTGGTGATGTTTGAGGCATTGAAAAGTTTGAAGCTAAATGACTATGCGAGGATCGAGGTGATCCTGACGGCTCTGAGAGATTATTTGCGGGGGGTCATTTTTTTACCTGACTATGATCCTGAAAAATTTCATGGAAAACTGCGTGAGCGGTTGCCTCCAGATCGAAAGGAGTCCTTGTCGTCGCTGAGCGCTGATTTTATGAGTCAAGTGACGACTGCTCGCGATCCAAGGAAATTGAAATTTTTTGTCTGGTTTGAGTTTTTCGGTTTGGTGAGGCACGTGTTTTTTGGGCCCGTTGAGCGTTCCCTCCTGTTTATTACCGGTCAGTTCAATCTATCTCTGAGTGGTCGACGGGTCGTGGTCGTGAATCTTTGGGAGGGCACAGCGAGTACATTTGAGTATAATCGATATCAAGCCATTTCGAGTTCGATTCAACTCATGAGAGTTTTTATTCGATTGCTGACGGACGGGCTTTATCGGGCGGTGGCGGGGCGTCGCGTAATCTCCAGCCCTCAATGGGGGGCACCGATATCGTCAGCGGGAGGTCCTAAAAATTCGTAGACGGATTGTCCTGACAGCGCGGATTCGAAAGGGATGTGTTGCAGGGAGGTGCGTGTTTTGTAGGGGGTCTCGTTCAGGATGCAAGTGGCCCAAAAGTCGGGGTCGTCTGAGACCGTGAGAAATGCGGATTTTTGGAGTTTTGGATCGAGCGGTGCGGCGGCACTCGCGTGAGCCAAAACAGGCACTCCTGAGCCTAGTGCCTCGAGAAGTTTGATCCTTACGCCGGAGCCTCCCTGTTGGGGGGCAAGGACGAAGGACACACTGGACCAAAAACTCTCTAAATCGGGGACAAAACCCAAAATCTCAACCCAGGGAAATTGGCCCGCGATTTTCTTAAGGTCAGGAGGGACGTGGGGACCGATGACTTGCAAGCGGCCCTGAAATCCCCCGGATTGAAGTCGGGGTGCTAATTCTCGAATGACCCACTCGAGGCTAGCGCGATTGGGCTCAAAATCATATCTGCCTAAGAGTCCGATCGTCGTAACTGGGGGCGTGGAGGTTTTGACTTGTTTTAAAAATTTAATCTGTCGATTTGATCTGACTTGCGGATCAATCGTGGGTGGCACAATCCGAGTGTTGGCGTGCTTGTGATTGACTTTAAGACGCTGATGATAGCGCTCATGATCGACGGAGCTGAGAAACCAAAGTTCATCGGCGAGGGTCGCAAGGTCGAGTTCGTGCCGTTTGAGTTTGGCAGCGTTAAGCGCGTGGATGGCTGCGCTCCCTGGAGCGAAAAATGGGGTGTGGTGTTTTCTGAGTTCAAAGAGTTCGCTCTCTAGGTTGTGAAAATGGACGATGATTTTTTTTTCCGGTCGGGGAGTGTTGAATTTGAGCCAGGGGTAACTCAGTGAGAAGTGGTAAATTCCAAGATCGGCGACTTCCTGAGTGGTGTGCTCAGGTGCGTCTTGGCGCGCGTAGTAATAGGTTTCGGGCGATGCCAGGTCTGAGAAAAGCGATCCGGCCACGCGGAGCACTTTTGCAGTGAAGGGCTCTTGTTGGGGCGATTTCCAGTGGATGAGCTCCACTCGGTGTCCGCGTTGCTTCAAGGACTTGGCTTGATCGTGGATGACATGAAACGCTCCTTCGGTCAGTGGGTACGGAAAATAGGGGGTGTAGATTCGAATCACTTAGAGTCCAAAAATTTTTCGATAGGTATTTGCCCCTTCTTGCGCCGGGCCATCAAATACCTTTTTTGTTTTGTCGATGACGATGCAGCGAGAGCAGTGCTCTTCGACCGCCTCGGGGGAGTGAGTGATTAGAATGATGGTGCGCCCCGCTTGGTGGAGTTCCTTGATTTTGGCGAGGCATTTAGTCTGAAACCCAATGTCCCCTACTGCCAGGATTTCGTCAATGAGGAGGATAGGAGCGTCCAAGTGCACTGCAACGGAGAATCCGAGTCTCGCTAGCATTCCGCTGCTATAGTTGCGGATAACCAAGTCAATGTGGTCGCCCAATTCGCTGAATTCAATAATTTTCGGAGTGATCGCTTGGGTAATTTTTTTTCCAAAACCCAGAATGGCAGCATTGAGGCCGATGTTTTCTCTTCCTGTGAGATCTGGATGAAACCCGGCGCCTAATTCGATGAGCGGTGCGATTTTTCCCTGAGCTTGAATTTGTCCGTGGGTGGGTTGGTAAATTCCTGAAATGAGCTTGAGAAGGGTAGATTTGCCTGCCCCATTACGACCCATAATGCCTACAAATTCGCCCGGATAGATTTCTAGATTGACTCGGTCGAGGACGGTAACTTGATCTCCGGTGGTGAAGAGATTGAATTGGCCGTGGCTCAGTTTAACGAGGAGATCCTTAAACGAGTGAGGTCGACTCGTCCATCGTTCAAAAGTTTTGGAGAGATTCTGGACGCTGATAGCGGGTTGATTCATAGTTTTTCCACAATATTGCGCAACTTGGTTTGGATGAAGACCATTCCGGAGAGTGCAAAAAGGAGAGTCCACGCTAAGCTAAAGAAGAGCTCTGTTGGAGTGGGGGTGGCGCCCTGAGTAAAGATTCGATGCAGACCCGAAAAGAGATCAGATACTGGATTGAAGTGCGAGTATTTTTGAAGGGGAGGCGGCAGCATTTCGACCGAGTACAGTACGGGCGTTGCAAACATCCAAAGCTGAACGAATAGGCCCATCACATGCCGGAGGTCCCGAAATAACACGTAAGCTACTGAAAGAAAGAGTGAAGCCGAGTAGGCCATTAAGAACAGGCAGCTAAAAAAATACAAAACAAAAAGGAAGGGCAGTCCTGGGGTAACTCCTTGGTAGGCGGAGACGATTAATAAGACCGGGATGCTGGCAGACAGAGTAATGAAATTGGTCGAGGAGTTGACGAAGGGTAGGGTCTGCAGGGGGATGGGGATTTTGCTGATGAGACCTTCATTCCCGACGATAGAATCCATGCCTTCCATGAGACATTGCGAAAAAAATGCCCACGGGAGCACTCCTGACAGGGTAAATGCAAGGTATCGCTCCATTTGCATGTGCATGACCTTCTTGAAAACAAAATAGTACATGCCGGCAAACATCAGGGGAGACAGAAGAGTCCATCCGAGCCCAAAGACCGAGCGCCCGTACTTGGATCTAATATTTCGACTTACCATGTTGTAGACGAGGAATTTTTTATTTAAACAGAAAAAATCCGTGACCATTTGCATAGGTGCTATCCTTGATCCTGGGAGCTGTTTTGAGCAACAGGCATCATATCCAGAGTATGTCGGCCTCT
>CAINWE010000378.1 GCA_903854365.1 Oligoflexia bacterium | reverse complement strand
CTCCTGCTGCTGGGAGGGGTTTCCTGGCTGACGGACTCCGGAGTCTGGTTTAAGTTGCAGCCGGCGGTATTGGAAGCTGTTTTTGCGGCGATCCTGTGGGGCTCCTGGTGGATGGAGAAACCGATTTTATTGATTTTAATGCAAAAACAAGGGGGACTGCCCCCGAATTGGGATCAAGCCCTCAAGCCGGGAGCTGCTCAGGTGTTGAGGGGGGGGCTCATGGGGCTGACCTTTCGAATGGGAGTGTTTTTTGCTGCCCATGCCGGGTTGGCGGTTTGGGCTGCTCTGTTGTGGTCGACCGCCGCATGGGCGCTCCTCAAAGGGGTTGGGCTCACAGTCAGTTTGTTAGTTTACATGGTGGCCGAAAGCTTGTTTTTGAGGTATAAGCTGCAGTCAATTCCATGAGTGATTTAGTAAGTTTTAAAGAAAATGATGTCAGTCCATCCTCAGTGCCTTCTCAGGGTCACTTTTTAATTAAGACCTTCGGGTGTCAAATGAATGTGGCCGACTCGGAGCGCATGGCAGCTCTTTTGGCTGACCAAGGTTTGCAACCCACAGAGGAAGCGAAGAACGCTGATGTGATTATTATTAATGGGTGCACCGTTCGGGAGAAGGCGGTTCACAAGGCTTTGTCTACTTTGGGTCGCCTTCGAGAGATGAAACGTCGAAAAAAGAAGGGTCCCATTATTGGTATTGGTGGGTGCGTAGGGCAGTTGGATCGGGAAAGTTTGTTTAAGAGCGCGCCTGGTTTGGATTTTGTTTTTGGGACCGACACCATCGATAATTTGCCTGAGATCATTCATCGCGTTCAGAACGGCGAGAAGCATGTCGTTTATGCGGATTTTGATACTTCGATGGATTATTCTACGGAGACTAAAGTTTTTGGTTTTAAAGCGCAGGCCTTCGTCAATATCATGAAGGGCTGTGATAAGTATTGTACCTACTGTATTGTTCCTTACACGCGAGGAAAGGAAAAATCGCGCACGATTGATGAAGTGGTCGATGATATTGCTCGCCTGGTTGCTACTGGAGTGAGAGAGATTACGCTTCTGGGGCAAAACGTGAATTCCTTTGGCAAAGGAAACTCAAACACCAAGAATCGCCAGCCTGCCGAACTTCATAATATTATTGGTAAGGTGGGTCCGCGGGCGGGAGAAGAAAATTTTCCGCAACTTCTTCGGGCGATTGATGCAGATGCGCGGTGTGGCGCGCTTCGAAGAATTCGGTTCACGTCGAGTCATCCCTTGGATTTTAGCGACGAGCTGATTGAGTGTTATGCAGCCGCAGCTCAGGGCGGGGTTTCTCGTTTAGCGCCGTACTTGCATCTGCCGGTTCAGTCGGGGTCCAATGCAGTGCTGCAGAAAATGGGGCGCCATCATCAGATTGAAAGTTATATTGCTCAGATGGATCGATTGCGGGAGATTTGTCCCGACGTCGGGCTGTCTACTGATTTAATTGTGGGATTTCCGACGGAGACGGAAGAAGAGTTTCAGCAAACCCTGCGGCTTTTGGATCGTGTTCAATTTGATAATATTTACGCGTTTGCGTATTCTCCACGTCCAGGCACTCGAGCCGCCAAACTGCAAGATGATGTCCCAAACGCAGTCAAGAATGAGCGGCTCAATCACCTCCTCAAATATCAATTGCAGATCGCTGAAAAGCTTTATGCAAGTCGTATTGGAAAAGTCATGGAGATTCTGGTGGAAGGCGAAGCTAAAAATCAGAAAATGACGCAGAGTTCGTCTCGATCCGGACGGGTTTGGACTGGAAAAACCCCTTGCCATCGAGTGGTTAATTTTATTGCTGATTCGCCGCGGAGTTTAGTCGGTCAGTTTGTTTCGGTTAAAATTACGGATGCGACCGGTTTGTCTCTTCAGGGCGAGCTTTTGACCGGGGAACTTCAATGATTTTGCCGTATCGCGGAAGATGGCCCAAAATTCACGAAACTGCTTTTATTGCGCCTTCTGCGGATGTGATTGGCGATGTGGAGATTGGAGATCGCTCGAGTGTCTGGTTTCAGTGCGTCATTCGAGGGGATGTGCATCGAATTCGGATCGGCAATCAGACTAATATTCAGGATCACTCGATGCTTCATGTGACTCGCGTGAAAAGCCCTTTGACGATTGGCGATGAAGTGACTGTCGGTCATCGTGTGACGTTGCACGGATGTACGGTGGGTAATCGCGTGTTGATTGGGATGGGAGCGATCGTTCTCGATGATGCAGAGATTGGGGATGATTGTATCATTGGTGCGGGCGCGTTAGTGACGAAAAAGGCGAAGATCCCTCCCCGGAGTTTGGTTTATGGTTCTCCAGCGCGAGTGATTCGTGAACTCAATGAAGAGGAGCTAGCCTTTTTGCCTAAGAGTGCGGCTAATTACGTCGGCGATCTCGCAGATTATTACGGACTGATTCCGGGTCCAATCCGAGCAGGAAAGGGAGTACCTGACGTGGATTGGTTCCCGATCGACTTCAGGCATCCTCTCGATGATTCGTTCGATGGCGGTGACCCTTAGGCTCCTGTCGTTAAATCATTCTTTTCAAAAGATTCTTTTTGTTCAGAATCCATTCTTTTAAAATTCCAGCGACGTGAAGGGCGACTAGGCTCGCGATTCCGTAAGCCAAGAAAGTATGGGTTTTTTCAAAGATTTCGCCGATGGGTTTATTTTCTCCGAGAAAATTAGGAAACTCAAAAAAGAAAAACGG